>JBGPOB010000019.1:0-20478 GCA_041487815.1 Xanthobacteraceae bacterium
CAAATCATCGAACTCAAAAAGCTTCCGAAGATGCTGCCACTGCTGCCGGACGGCGAGCTAAGGTGCAAGGCGGGCTTGGCCAAGCGGTGCTGCATAAAACCGACGGCAAGATTCGCGAAGAACGTACATATGGTGACGATCCGCGAAAAATTCCCGGGTAGCTCAAGGCGCTACACAGCAAAGGAGTCTTACCCATGGCAAAAGTACCCGCCTATCATACGAACTCACCAGAATATCCGCCGGAGCAGCGCGAGGTGTATCACGACCACGACAACTGCAAGGATGGCAAACAAATCAAACCGCAGCATCGCGCATCGGGCACTGCCGGGCGGCGGCGCTGCAAAGAGTGTATTAAGCTGGGCTAATAGACCCGCACCCGGAAGGTAATTTCCCAATCCGGACCAGTGGGCTCATTTGCATCGAGCAGATACCAGACGCGACGTAGCGACAAAACCGGCAGTCCGTGTGCCAGACAGATTCCCATGGCACGCCAACCAGCTTCCGGCGTGCCATGGAATCTTACCGTGGGTTCCGCGAATGCGTGCCCCTGACCGCCCTCGCAGGACTCGAAGGTTTCAATTTCCGCAGCTTGAAGAATCCTGACCGCCCGCGCAATTCCACGATCTAGCTTGCCCGGAACGGGCAGCGACTTCTTCCGGATATTTTGTGGCGTTTGCGCCATAATACCGGACTATTGCGCCCCGAAGGCTGACATGTTGTTTCGCAGGACCGCGCCGTCGACTGCCGAGGACGCACCGCTTCCCGCGGAGCTCGCGCCGATCGTCGTGACCGCTGGACCGGCTGAAGCGGAGGCCGGCGCGATCCTGACGATCGACTGCAGCGCCATTGTGCGCAACTGGCGTGAACTGTCCAACCATGCCGCTCCAGCCGAGTGCGCCGTCGTGGTCAAGGCGGACGCCTATGGCTGCGGCCTCGAGCCGGTCGCGACCGCGCTTGCCGCCGCCGGCTGCAAGACATTTTTCGTCGCGGATCTACCGGAGGCGCGGCTGCTGCGTGCTGCGCTTCCCGGCGCCACGATTTACGTGACCAACGGCATCTTTCCCGGCACCGCGGCGGCGTTCGCGGACATCAATGCGCAGCCGGTCATCGGCAACGTCGGCGAACTCGCGGAATGGGACGCGTTTCGCAGCATCCATCGCTGGAGCGGCGGCGCGGCGCTGCATTTCGACACCGGCATGAACCGGCTGGGACTGGCCTTCGAGGAAGCTCCCGCCCTCGCGGCGCGCGCGAAAATGCCGGAGCACGGCATCACGCTGGTGATGAGTCACCTTGCGTGCTCGGATGAGCCCGGACATCCCTTGAACGACCTTCAGATCTATGCGCTGCGCGAAATCCGCGGAATGTTCCGCGGCATTCCGGCATCGCTGGCGAATTCCTCGGGCATTTATCTTAGCGCGTCGGCGCATTTCGACGTCGTGCGACCCGGCATCGCGCTCTACGGCGGCAATCCCACGCCTGACGCCGAAAACCGCATGCAGCCGGTGGTCGAACTCAAGGCGCGCGTGCTGCAAATTCGTGCCGTCGAGAGCGGGGCCAGCGTCGGCTACAATGCGACCTGGACCGCAAGGCGCCAGAGCCGCATCGCCGTCGTCGCGACCGGCTACGGCGACGGCTATCCACGGCCGATCGGCGCCTCCGACAGCCTTTCTGGCGGCGAAGTCGTCGCCGCCGGACGGCGCTGCGCGGTCGTCGGGCGGGTGTCGATGGATCTTGCGGCGATCGATGTCACCGATCTCGCCGAAAATGCGTTGCGCCGCGGCGACTATGTCACGCTGATCGGCGACGGGATCGGCATCGATGAAGTCGCGAAGTGGAGCCGCACCATCAGTTACGACGTGTTGACCCGCCTCGGGCATCGCTACCATCGCGTCTGGAAAAGCTGAGCGCGATGGCACGCACCGCCCAGAGTTTCGTCTGCCAGGTGTGCGGCGCCGCCTATGGCCGCTGGCAGGGAAAATGCGACGCCTGCGGCGACTGGAACACCATCGCCGAGGAGAATACCGCAACCGCCGCCGCGGGTCCGGGCAAGCGCGCGCGCAAGGGTCGCCGGTTTGCGGTCGAGCCGCTGGCGGGTGAATCTCACGAAGCCCCTCGCCTCGCCTCCGGCATCGCCGAGCTGGACCGCGTGATCGGCGGCGGTTTCGTGCGCGGTTCCGTGCTGCTCTTGGGCGGCGACCCCGGCATCGGCAAGTCGACGCTTCTCTTGCAGGCGGCGGCAGCGCTGGCGCGCAGCGGCCACCGGACGGTTTACATTTCCGGCGAAGAGGCGGTCGCCCAGGTGCGCCTGCGCGCCGCGCGCCTTGGCCTCAGCGACGCCGCGGTCGAACTCGCGGCCGAGACTTCGGTTGAAGATATCGTGGCAACGCTGGCGGAAGGCCAAACGCCGCGGCTGATCGTGATCGATTCCATTCAGACCATGTGGACCGACACGGTCGAGTCCGCACCCGGCACGGTGACGCAGGTGCGCGGCGCCGCCCAAGTGCTGATCCGGTTCGCGAAACGATCGGGCGCGGCCATCATGCTGGTGGGTCACGTCACCAAGGATGGACAGATCGCCGGGCCGCGCGTGGTCGAGCACATGGTCGATGCGGTGCTGTCGTTCGAGGGCGAAGGCGCGCACCATTTCCGCATTCTGCGCGCCGTGAAAAACCGCTTCGGCCCGACCGACGAAATTGGCGTGTTCGAAATGAGCGGCGACGGCTTGCGCGAAGTCGCCAACCCGTCGGAACTGTTCCTGTCCGAGCGCGACCGCGGCGCGCCGGGCACCGCGGTATTCGCCGGCGTCGAGGGCACGCGCCCGTTGCTCGTTGAAATTCAGGCCCTGGTTGCCGCGACCTCGCTCGGCACGCCGCGGCGCGCGGTGGTCGGCTGGGACCCGGCGCGTCTGGCGATGGTGCTGGCGGTACTCGAGACACATTGCGGGGTGCGGTTTTCCGGGCACGATGTCTATCTCAACGTCGCCGGTGGCTTGCGGATCGTGGAACCCGCGGCGGATCTCGCCGCGGCGGCCGCGCTGGTGTCGTCGCTCGCCAACGCGCCGCTGCCGGCCGATGCCGTCTACTTCGGTGAAATTTCGTTGTCCGGCATGGTGCGACCGGTCGCACAGACCACGGCACGGCTGCGCGAAGCCCGCAAACTCGGCTTTGCGCAGGCGGTGATGCCGCCGGCCGCCGGCGCCGATGCGAGTAGTGTCGGCCTGGCGGTGACGGAGGTCACGGGGCTCAGCACGCTCGTTGCCGACATCGCGGCGCAGGGGACCGGGCAAAACCGGCCCGTCGCGCGGCTGCGCCGACAAGACGGATGACGCCGGGAATTTGGGCGACTATACACCCCTCCATAGCGGCCATCCGACGTAACGGGGCGGTCTTAAGGTCAGCGGGATTCGGCGCTTGCCGGTAACGAAACGGTAGGGTCAGGTTGGCTATTGAAGCGATGTTGATTCGGCCCGGTCGCCTGCGACCGTGAGGGTATGAGAGGCGCGCCGGGCGTAAAGCAATGCCGATCACGCTGCTCGACATATTCCTGCTGGCGGTGATGCTGATTTCCGGCGTCCTGGCCATGATCCGCGGCTTCATGCGCGAGGTATTGTCGATCGCCGCCTGGGTTGGCGCGGCGGTGGTGACGCTCTACGCCTACGGGCGCGTGCTTTTGCTCGCCAAGCAGTATGTTAACAACGACATCGTCGCGGCGACCGTCACCATCGGCGGTTTGTTCCTGGGGACATTGATCATCGTGTCGGTGATAACGGTACGCATTTCCGACAAGATTCTCGACAGCCGTATCGGGGCACTGGACCGAACCCTTGGTTTCCTGTTCGGATTGGCCCGCGGGCTCTTGATCGTCGTCGTTGCGTTCATATTTTTCGACTGGCTGGTCCCGACGAAGTCGCAGCCGTCGTGGGTCAGCGGCGCCAAGTCGCGGATTGTGCTCAAGGGGACAGGCGATTGGATGATGTCGCTGTTGCCGGAGGACCCCGAAAGCACCATCTTGAAGCGGTTGAAACGCCCCAAGGGCGACGAAGATGCCGCGCCCGACGCGGCGCCGCAGCAGCGTTCCGACACGCAGGGCTACCGTAATGGCGAGCGCGCCGGGATGCGCGAAATGATCGAGAGCAAGGCCACCCGATGAAGCAGCGAGGCCGACGAGCATGACGACCCACGCGCAGGAAACGGCGTTGGAGTTAAGCCTCGGCCGCGACGATCTCGACGCCGACCGGCTGCGCGAAGAATGCGGCGTGTTCGGCATCTTCAACCATCCCGACGCCGCCGCCATCACCGCACTCGGATTGCACGCGCTCCAGCACCGCGGCCAGGAGGCCGCCGGCATCGTCAGCTACGACGGCCAGCGTTTTCATTCTGAACGCCGGCTCGGCCTTGTCGGCGACAATTTCTCGCGGCGCGAGGTCATCGACCGCTTGCCCGGCATGTTCGCGGTCGGTCACGTGCGCTACTCGACCACCGGCGAGACCATCCTGCGCAACGTGCAACCCTTGTTTGCCGAACTGAACGGCGGCGGTTTCGCCATCGGCCACAACGGCAATCTCACCAACGGCCTGACGCTGCGTCGCAATCTTGTGGCCGAAGGCGCGATGATGCAGTCCACCACCGATACCGAGGTCATTCTGCATCTCGTCGCGCGGGCGCGGCGCAACCGCTTCATCGACAAGTTCATCGAGGCGCTACGGCAGATCGAGGGCTCCTACTCGCTCGTCGCGCTCACCAACAAGAAGCTGATCGGCGCGCGCGACCCGCTCGGGATCCGGCCGCTGGTCATCGGCGATCTCGACGGCAGCCCGATTGTCACCTCGGAGACCTGCGCGCTCGACATCATCGGCGCGCGCTTCGTGCGCGAGGTCGAGAACGGCGAAGTCGTCGTGTTCGACGAGGAAGGCGCACATACGCTCAAGCCGTTCCCGCCAATGCAGCCGCGGCCATGCATTTTCGAGTACATCTATTTCGCGCGACCGGATTCGGTGGTCGGCGGCCGCAGCGTTTATCAGATCCGCAAGAACGTCGGGCACCAATTGGCGATTGAAGCTCCGGCCACGGCCGATGTGGTCGTGCCGGTGCCGGATTCCGGCGTGCCGGCCGCGCTCGGCTACGCCCAGACCTCCGGCATACCCTACGAGCTGGGCATCATCCGCAACCACTATGTCGGCCGAACCTTTATTCAGCCGACGCAATCGATCCGCGAGTTGGGCGTGCGCATGAAGCACAACGCCAATCGCGCCGTGATTGAGGGCAAGCGCATCGTGCTGATCGACGACTCGCTGGTGCGCGGCACGACCTCGACTAAGATAGTCAAGATGATGCGCGAGGCCGGCGCGCGCGAGGTGCATTTCCGCATCGCGTCCCCGCCGATCACCCACCCGGACTATTACGGCATCGATACGCCGGAGCGCGACAAGCTGCTCGCCGCCAACCACGATGTCGAGGGTATGCGCAAGTTCATCGGCGCGGATTCGCTGGCGTTCCTGTCGGTTGACGGCATTTACCGGGCATTGGGCGAGGAGCGCCGCGATGCGACCCGCCCGCAGTTCACCGATCATTGCTTTACCGGCGAATATCCGACGCGGCTTACCGACCACAGCGGACACGACGGATCGCCGCGGCAATTGTCGCTGCTCGCCGAGGCGAGCTAGACCGTATTTCGTTCAGATTGAACGCAACCCCTCTCCGCTCGTCCCCGCGTACGCGGGAACCCAGAATACAAAGCACGATTGCTGGATTCCCGCTTGCGCGGGAATGAGCGGATGTGAGGCTTGTCCCGGCCATCAACGCGATTAAAACTCCCGCAGGAAAGTAAGCGCCGATGTCCGCTATCCGCTGCGCCGAAGCGCGCGCGAGGCGAGCCGGTGCGGCCATGACGGAGCGACAAATTCGATGACCAAGCCCCTCGCCAACCGCATCGCGCTCGTGACCGGCGCCTCGCGCGGCATCGGCCATGCCTCGGCGCTGGTGCTGGCGCGCGCCGGCGCCCATGTCGTTGCCGTTGCGCGCACCGTCGGCGGACTTGAGGAACTCGACGACGCCATCCGCGCCGAGGGCGCGGGCGCGACGCTGGTGCCGCTCGACATGAAGGACTACGCCGGCATCGACCGGCTCGCCGCCGCCATCAAGGAGCGCTACGGCCGGCTCGATATTCTGGTCGGCAATGCCGGCATTCTCGGACCGCTGTCGCCGCTCGATCATGTGCCGCCGGCCGAATGGGACGACGTGATCGCGGTCAACCTGACCGCGAACTGGCGATTGATCCGCGCCTTCGCCGACCTGCTGAAAAAATCCGACGCCGGGCGCGTCGTGTTCATCACGTCGGGCGTGGCGCACATGGGGCTCGCCTATTGGGGCCCCTACGCCGCGACCAAAGCCGCACTCAATGTGATGGTGCAAACATTCGCGGCCGAGACGGCGACGACCAACGTGCGCGTCAACGCGCTCGCCCCCGGCCCGATCCGCACGCGCATGCTCGCGACCGCAATGCCGGGGCTCGACATGTCCAATGTCGAGAAGCCGCAGGTCGTCGCCGAGAAGGTCGTCGAATTGTGCCTGCCCTCGGTTACCGAGACTGGCAAGTGCTTCGACTTGCGTAGCGGAAAATTCCTGGCGTTTCAGCCGCCGGGCTGAAAGCGGCTTTCACGCACCACATGCCAGGCGACGGCCATTCCCGCCAGCAAGAATCCCGCGGCGATGAAGAAGGGCGTCCCCGGCAGGTTGATTCCGCGCGCGGGATCGATGGCGGCGGCATAGGCGAGCGTAAAGACCGTCGGCGCCACCATGCTGGCGATGCCGACAAGGCTCGAATGCGCGCCTTGCAGTTGCCCCTGCTCGGAATGCGAGACGCGACGGCTCATCATGGCGAGCTGCGCGGCGCCAGCCAGGCCCCACAGCGCCATCACCGGAATGCCCGCCCAGAACCAGTAGCCGGTCGGCGCCAAGCCGAACGCCAGGAATCCGGCGGCACCGCACGCCAGACCGAAAAACAGCGCCGCCCGCTCGCCGAACCGTCCGACAAACGCGCCGATCATTCCGCCCTGCACGATCATCGTGCAGACGCCGACCAGCGCCATCGAGAAGCCGACCATCCGCTCGTCCCAGCCGTAGCGGTAGTTCATGTACAGGACAGCGATGGTCGGCAGCGCCGCATGGGCGAAGTTGCCGAGCAGCGTGACGGCCGCGATCCCGAACAATTCGCGGTGCGACCGCAACAGCCTGAGCGAGCCGAGCGGATTGGCGCGCGTCCAGGAGAACGCCATGCGCTTCTCCCGCGCCAGCGATTCCGGCAGTACGATGATGCCGTAAAGACCATTGGCGAGGCTAAAAGCCGCGGCAACCCAGAACGGCAACCGCGCATCGATGCTGCCCAAGATCCCGCCGAGCGCGGGACCGATGATGAAGCCGATACCAAACGCGACCCCCATCATGCCGAAGGCCGCCGCGCGTTTCTCCGGGGCGGTGATGTCGGCGATATAGGCGTGGGCGGTGGAGACGCTGGCGGCAGTGATCCCCGAAAGCACGCGCCCGACGAACAGCCAGGTCAGCGATGGCGCCAGCGCCATCAGGATGTAGTCGAGGCCGAGTCCGAAATTCGAAGCAAGAATCACCGGCCGCCGCCCGTAGCGATCCGACAGCGCGCCCTGAATCGGCGAACATATGAACTGCATCAGCGCCCAGACCGTGGCGAACACGCCGTAGATTTCGGCGGCGCGCGCATGATCGCCGCCGGAAAAATCCAACACGAGCTTCGGCAGCACCGGTATGACGAGCCCGAGCGCCAGCATGTCGAGCACGATCGTAATGAACGCGAAGATGAAGGCGGCCCGGCGCCGCGGCGGCTCCGACCCCGTCATGCTCGTGACTTGCGCCCCGCGTAAGGATTCTTTTTCTCGCGCAAAGTCAGCCGGATCGGCGTGCCGGGCAGATCGAACGTCTCGCGCAGACTATTGACGAGATAGCGGCGGTAGGAGTCCGGCACGGCGTCCGCGCGCGTGCAAAACAGCACGAAGCTTGGCGGGCGAGCCTTGGCCTGGGTGATGTAGTTGAGCTTGAGCCGGCGTCCCGCGACGGCCGGCGGCGGATTGGCGGCGGTGGCCTCGCCGAACCAGCGATTGAGCGTATGGGTGCTCACGCGCTTGTTCCAGATCGCGTGAATGTCGAGGACGGCGCGCATCAAGCGATCAATCCCAAAGCCCGTCATTCCCGACAGGGCTACCACCGGCACGCCCTTGATTTGCGGCAGCCAGTGATCGGCTTCGCGGCGCCAACGCGCGCTCGCGCCGGAATCATTGTCGCGCAGATCGCACTTGCTGACGCCGAGGACGAGCGCGCGGCCTTCGCGTTCGACCAAGTCCGCCAGCCGAAGGTTCTGGTCTTCGAACATTGCCTGCGCATCCATCAGCAGGATGACAACGTCGGCAAATCGTATGGCTTCGAGCGCGTCGGCGACAGAAAGTTTCTCAAGCTTGTCGTCGACACGCGCGCGCCGGCGAATGCCGGCGGTGTCGTAGATCAGGAAGGGCCGGCCCGACCAGGTCAACGGCACCGCGATCGCGTCGCGCGTAATTCCCGCCTCGGGTCCGGTCAGCAGCCGGTCCTCGCCCACAAGCCGGTTGATCAGGGTTGATTTGCCGACGTTGGGCCGTCCAATCACCGCGACCCGGATGGGCCTTGCTTCGGTATTCGGCGTGGCGGCTTCATTTTCGCCTTCATCCATTTCGCGCGCAACTTCGGTTTTCTCGGGCAGCGCCACGCGCAGTGCGTCATAGAGATCGGCCAGTCCCTCGCCGTGCTCGGCGGAGATCGCAACCGGCTCGCCCAATCCGAGCGCGAAGGCTTCATAGCTGCCGGCCACGCCCGCCCGCCCCTCGCACTTGTTGGCCACGACAATCGCCGGCTTGCCGGACTTGCGCACGATATCGGCAAAGGCGCGATCAAGCGGCGTCAGCCCGGCGCGCGCGTCAATAACGAACATAACCGCGTCGGCATGCGTGATCGCGGTTTGCGTTTGCGCCGCCATGCGCGCCATCAGCGAATCGGCGCCGGCTTCCTCGAAGCCGGCGGTATCGACGGCGGTGAAGTCGAGGTCGCCGAGCCGCGCGTTGCCCTCGCGCCGGTCGCGCGTGACGCCGGGCGCGTGATCGACCAGCGCCAGCCGCCTGCCGACCAGACGATTGAACAGCGTCGATTTGCCGACGTTCGGCCGGCCGACAATGGCGACTGTGAAGGTCATGGTGCGCTGTTGTGTGCCGCAGGCGCGCAATCGACAAGGGTGAGTGCCGACTTTGCGCAGACAATTGAGCTTGCGCGGACGACGTAACCTGCGATCGCGCGCTACCCTAAATTAGCGCGTAAACCGGTCCGTCGGCGGACCGGTCGTCGGCCACTGCGATTGCGGCTGCTCCGCCGGCCATGGTTTTGTGTTTGCGGACTGCTGCGGCACCTGCTGGGTCTCCTGCTGCGGCGTCGGCCAGCGGTCCTGCATCGGGGCGCTTGATGGCGGCTGCGGCGCGGCGGCCTGCGCTTGTGACGCAGGTGGCGGTGCCGGCGCCGGACGCGGATTTGCGCTGCGTACCGGTCGCGGCCGTTCGGAGCTGGCGCGTTTGCGCTCATTCGCGCGAGCCTCGGCCTCGGCCTTTTGTTTGGACTGCGCTTCGGCGTTCGCCGCTGCCGCCGCTGCCTGCGCCTGCTGTGCGGCGGCCGCCTGCTGATCGGCTTGCAACTGATGGCCAATCAGCAATTCGGGCGGCACGCCCTGCTGGACACCCGGTACGCCCTCCGGAAACACCGGCTTGCGGTCACCGGGGAGCTTTTTCTTACTGTCGAACATCGCGTTCAGGCGCGCGTCATCGCACCCCGCCAGCGTCAGCGCTGCCGACGCGACCAAAACAGCCAATAGCAGCCCGGCAACCGCGCGCATCGGAATGGTCCTAGCCCTTGTCACCGGAATTCAACGCCATCAGCAGTTCGACGCGCCCGCGTAACCCTTGCGGCGTCTCGGCGTCGCCGAGGATCGCATCGGACCACCGCTTCGCGGCCGCCTGATCGCCGGCGCGGGTTGCCGCCAGTGCCAGGAGTTCGCGCGCCGTGTGACGAAACGTGCCGCCCGGCTGCGCCAGCGGTTCGAGCCGCCGGGTCATCTCGGTGAGCGCGGCCGTATCGACGAGAATTAATCCGGCGCGCACGTTCGCGAGATCCCGAAACGTCTGCGCAAGCGATGCATCGGATGCGATCGCATCGTAGCTTGCGACCGCAGCCTTCGCGTCGCGCTCCGTCAGCGCGGCGGCCGCGCGCAATCTTGCAAGCGCGCGATATCCATTGGTGCCCTCGGCCGCAAGCTGCGCGAACGCCGCTTCCGCCTCGGACGACTTGCCGCTGTCGGCGAGTACGGCGGCGGCATCGTAGGCGGCGCTGGCTTCCGCGGCTTTTTTCGCCTCCCACCACTGATAGCCGCGCCAACCGGCAACCGCGGCTACCGCAAGAACCGCCAGCGCAATGATGAGGGTTCCATGCCGCTCCCACAGCTTTTTGAACTGTTCGCGCCGTACTTCCTCATCGACTTCGGTAAAAATGTCGGCCAAAAACTACTCCTGAAAGCAACGTCCCCGCGTCCAAAACACGCGTCTCGTTGGATGCCGGTAAAGTACCGATGTGGCGCCGGCAAGGCAAAGTACTAGCGCCAGAATCGTTAAATATCCGGCGGTTAGGACGATTTTGCCGGTGCCTTGGTCCGCACGGCGTAGACATGATCGGCGGTCGGGAATGCGCGCGAGCGCACTTCCGCAGCATAGGACGCCACCGCGCGATCGATGGCCGGCCCAAGATCGCTATAGCGTTTTACGAATTTCGGCGCGCGCGGCGACAGGCCTAGCATGTCCTCCAGCACCAGGATCTGGCCGTCGCAGGCGGCGCTCGCGCCGATTCCGATGGTCGGAATGTCGACCTCACGCGTGATTTTGACCGCCAGCGGCTCGGCTACCGCCTCAATCACCACCGCAAAGGCGCCGGCGTCGGCAACGGCGCGCGCATCGGCCTCGATCGGACCCCAGTCCGCCGGGTCGCGGCCCTGCGTGCGAAATCCGCCGAGCGAATTGATCGATTGCGGCGTGAGCCCGACATGGCCCATCACCGGAATGCCTCGCCCGGTCAGGAACGCGATGGTTTCGGCCATGCGCGTGCCGCCCTCGAGCTTGATGGCGCCGCAGCCGGTCTCCTTCATGACGCGCGCGGCAGCGCCAAACGCCTGCTCCTTCGACGCCTCGTAGGAACCGAACGGCATGTCGACCACCACCAGCGCATGACGCGAACCGCGCATCACCGCCTTGCCCTGCAGGATCATCATGTCCAGCGTCACGGGAATGGTCGTCTCCAGCCCGTGCATGACCATGCCCAGCGAGTCGCCGACCAGGATCAGGTCGCAATGGCGGTCGAGCAGCGCCGCCGTATGGGCGTGATAGGACGTGAGCGATACGATGGGCAGCCCGCCCTTGCGCGCACGGATATCGGGCGCGGTGAGACGGCGTTGTTCGGCGTGCGTTGACATCATCAGCTCCCGATACTCACGTACCAAACGCCGGCACGCCAATCCACAGGGGATGCAGCACATCGCCGAATGCGAAGAAGACGATCGTGCCGATCACGACGGCAACGGCATCGTTCTTCCAGCCGGCGACCGGAACCGGCGGCGCGCCGGCGTCGCTACGGCGCTTGAGTGAAACGCGGTCAAACACCGCCCAAGCCAGGATCGACCCGAACAAGATGATCGAACCGAGATCGCCGTTGGCAACGAGATGGGCGAGCGCCCACAGCTTCACGCCGACAAGCATCGGGTGCTTGAGCTTACGCTTGATTTCGCCAGGGAAATAGGCGGCGGCGACGGAGATGAATGCGAGCCAGACCAGCGGAATGGCGACATGGCGGGTCCAAGCCGGCGGGTGCCACAGGTCGACCCAGCCGCTATCGCGATAGCGCGCGAAACCGATGACAATCAGCGTAAAGCCGATAATCGCAACCAGCGAATACAGAGCTTTGTAAGGTCCAAGACCGATCCGCGCGACGATAGCCGCGCGGGCATCGCGCCGGGTCGTGAACACGTGCGAGCCGATGAACACGGCAAGACCGGCGACCAGAATCCCTAGACCCATAGTCCACTCCGCCCGCGGACCGCGCCGCCAGTGTCATCCGAACCGGTTAGCTTTGCCGCCGGTGCCTGTTCTAGCCCATTTCCGGCCGATCGGCATGCGTCGTCATGCTCCGGCGGCCTCCATTGACGGCCGCCCAGCAACCGCGACAATGAAATCAGACGGGAGGAAAGCAATGAAACGTATACTTTTGGTGGTTGCCGCTGGGGTATTCCTCAGCCTGCCCGCCATGGCGCAGGACTGGCCGGCCAGACAGGTCAAACTGATCGTGCCCTTCGGCGCCGGCTCGACCCCCGACATCTTGGGCCGGGTGCTGAGCGACTACCTGCAGACCAAATTCGGCCAGACCTTCGTGGTCGAGAACAAGCCGGGCGCGGGCGGCAACACCGGCACCGACGCGGTCGCCAAGGCCGATCCCGACGGCTACACCGTCGGCATCAGCATCGGCGGCCCGCTGGCGATCAATCCGATCCTGTTCGGCAAGCTGCCCTACGATCCGGTGACGGACATCGCGCTGGTCACGATGCTGGTCACGCAGCCGAGCGCGCTCGCGGTCAACGCCAGCCTCAACGTCAACAGCGTTCAGGAACTGGTCGCGCTCATCAAGGCCAATCCCGGAAAATATAATTTCGGTTCGATCGGCAACGGCTCGCTCTCCCATCTTGCGATGGAGGCGATCGCGCTCAAGAGCGGCACCAAGCTCGTGCACATCCCGTATGCCAGTTCGCCGCAGGCTGTCACCGCGCTGATGCGCAACGACGTGCAGATGGCCTGCCTGCCGGCGATTTCGGTGACGCCGCAGCTCGGCAGCGGACAAATCAAATTGCTGGCGATCTCGACGGCGCAACGCTCGGCGCTGCTGCCCGGCGTGCCGACGCTGAAGGAAGGCGGAATCGATGTGGAGGCGGACGCCTGGAGCGGACTGATCGCGCCGGTGAAGACGCCCGCGCCGATCATCGCGGCCATTCAGCGCGCCTTCAGCGAGGCCGTTACATCTCCCGGCGTGCGCGACAAGCTCGCGCCGCAATTGATGGAGGCGATCCCCACCACGCCGGCGCAGTTCCGCGCGCGCATCGACGCCGACATCGCGCGCTGGAAGCCCGTGATCGAGGCCGCGAACATCAAGATCAACTAGCCCCGGCAATGGCCACGAAGCCGAAAGCTGATCCGTTCGCCGCCGTTCGCGAGGCGACGCTGGCGCATATCCGCCAGCACGGTTGCGGCTGCTATCCCTATTTCGACGGCTCCGTGCTCGGCGTTATCGCGGGCGCGAGCGGCGCCAAGCGCATCGTGGAGCTGGGCACCGCGCTCGGATACAGCGCGATCTGGTTTGCCCACGGCGCGCCGGACGCGCATGTCGATACCGTGGAAGGCGATGCCGAGCATGTGCGGATCGCGCGCGGCCAGATCGCCGCTGCCGGCTTCGCAGACCGCGTGAGCGTGCACCACGGCGACTTCAAACGGGTGCTGGCCACGCTCGCGCCCGGCTACGATCTCGGATTTTTCGACGGCCACGGACCGACGCCGGCGTTGCTCGCTGGTCTGCGCCGGCTGTTGCGTCCGCGCGGCGTCTTGATTGCCACCAATCTCGACTTCGACGGCGAAGCGGCGCCCGTCCGCAAGGCACTCGCCGACCCGGCGCAATGGCTCGCCAATTTCGCGGTCGAGAACGGCCGAACCGCCATTGCAGTAAAACAGGGCTAATCAATCTTCCCGCAACGGCTCACGTCTGCCGGCCTGCGATTATCGCGGCTTTCGTGCGCTGACGCCGGTCAGCACACCGTTAAGCAATTCCTGCCATTATCGGCCCCGCTCAAGGACTTGAAGGGCGGGAGCCCGATTCCATGAAGGCCAAATCAGCAGCCGTGGCGAGGGCCGCTGCCGAGCCGGAACCTGACGCCGGCCACACCGCGCCGGGCCCGGCGCCGCTGCAGTTTACGCCCTTGGCCTACGTTGTCGGCTGCGACGGCGACAGCCTGCGTTTGTTGACCACGTCGATGGACGAGATCGGCATCGAACACGTGGAATTCAACGACAGCGCCGCGATGAGCGTCGGCTGGAGGCGGCGGATGCCGGACCTCGTTTTCGTCGGCGTGTCCGCTGGCGGGGCGGACGCGGTCGACTCCTTGTTCGCGCTCAGCGAGCGCTTGTTTACGGGCAAGTTGCAGCTTCTCAGCGATCCAGGCGTGTCGGCGATCGAGAGCGTGATGCGCGTCGCCCATCACAATCCGCTCAAGATCCTGCCGACGCTGACCAAGCCGCTCAACGCCGACGCGCTCAGGACGCTGCTGCAAGGCCAGAAAACCGCGGCGCTGCTTGAGGGGCCGTCGCAGATCACGCTCGACGAGGCGCTCAAGAACGGCTGGCTCGACTTCTGGTACCAGCCGAAAATCGACCTACGCACCAAGAACCTGGTCGGCGTCGAGTCGCTGGTGCGGTTGCATCACCCGAAAATCGGACTGGTATCGCCGTCGGTATTTCTCAAATCGGCGGACGAAACCAGTCTGTTCGTGTTGAGCCAGCGGGCGCTGGTGCACGCGGTCAGGACCGCTGCGGATTTTGCCAAGCTGGGCATCAACCTGAAGGTTGCGATCAACATCTCCATGAAAGCGCTGCGCGCGCTGCCGGTTGACCGGCTGATCCGCCAGCATTCGGCGGCATCCGAGCGCCGGCCCAACCTGCTGTTTGACGTGAACCAGGACGACGTGGCGGCGAATCTTTCGTTTGTCTACCAGCGCAGCAAGGCGCTGCGCGAGCTCGGCGTGCGGCTGGCCATCGACGACTACCAGAACGGGCAGCTTACGCAGGCGGAACTCAAGGGCCTCGCGGTCACCGAGATCAAGATCGGCCGCATGTTCGTATCCGGCTGCGACAACGGCGCGATCGAAGCCACGATCTGTCAATCGGTCATCGACGTGGCGCGCAAACTGGGCACATGCGCGGTCGCCGTCGGCATCGAACGGCCGAGCCAAGCCGAGGCCTTGTTGCAGATGGGCTGCGACGTCGGCCAGGGTTTTTTGTTCGGGCATTCCGTGCCACCGGACAAGATCGTTCAGATGATGCAGCAGCGCGCGGAGCCGCTCGCGGAATAACGATCCCGATTTTAGCGCTTGAGCCATGCCCCGATCCGGTCGGCGGCTTCGTGCATCTCGGCGGCGGAACCGGCGTAACAAAAGCGCAAGAACTTGCGCCCGTGAATGGGATCGAAGTCGATGCCGGGCGTTGCCGCGACGCCGGTGTGTTCGAGCATGCGCGCGGCGAATTCGGCGCTGTCGTGCGTGAAGCGCGAAACGTCGGCGTAGAGATAGAACGCGCCATCGACCGGCAGGAAATGCTCCAGCCCCGCCGCCGGCAGGCGGTCGAGCAGGATGCGCCGGTTGTGCTCATAGCCCTGTTTCACCGCCTCCATTTCGGCGACGCCCTCGAACGCCGCCTCCGCCGCGATCTGCGACAGCGTCGGCACCGAGATGGCGAGGTTTTGCTGCAGCCGGTCGATGGTACGGACCAGCGCCGGCGGCACCACCATCCAGCCGACGCGCCAACCCGTCATGCAAAAATATTTCGAGAAGGAATTCACCACGACGACGTTCTCGGAGAATTTCGCCGCCGTTTCGGCCCGAAAGGCGTAGTCGAGACCATGATAGATTTCGTCGGAGATGACGCGGATGCCGGCCGCTTCGGCGGTGGCGATGAGATCCGAGAGCGCCTGCGCCGGCATCATCGTGCCGGTCGGATTCGCGGGACTTGCCACCACGACGCCCTTGAGTGGCGTCAGGCGGTGGGCGGCGATCAGCGCCGCGCCGGTAAGGGCGAAGCGGGTCGCGGCCTCGGTCTCGATGGTCACGACTTCGCAGCCGAGCGCCGTGAGAACGTGCCGCGACGGCGGATAGCCCGGCACCGCCAGAGCGACGCGGTCGCCGGCTTCGAACAGCGCGAGATAGGCCAGGATGAACGCGGCCGACGATCCCGTGGTCACGACCACCTGATCGGTCGCAACATCGAGGCCCTGCGTTTCGCGATAGTGGCGCGCGATGCGGTGGCGCAACGAGCGTATTCCGAGCGACTCGGTGTAGGCGATGCGGCCGTCAAGCGCCTTGCGGGCGGCGGCGATGGCGGTCGCGGGCGCCGGCGCGGCCGGCTGGCCGACCTCCATATGTATTACGCGGGCGCCGCGCTCTTCCATCCGCGCGGCCGCAGCCACGACATCCATCACGATGAACGGCGGGACGCTGCCGCGGGCGGAGGGGCCGACCAGTTTTCTTGCCGCATCAAGCATGGTGCGTGAGTTCCAGCGTCTGCAAGTTCACCTTTGCCCCGCTGCCGCCGCATTTCGCGGCTTGTTGAGCAGAGGATTGTTGAGTATTTGCCACGCGCGTCGGGCCGATCCGATGTTGACGCTAACGGCCGGCATCCATAGCTTGGGGCCGGGGGCCTTTGAACCCAGTTTCCAATGATCGAACGCGAGACAACTAACAGGCGTCGGCGCGCGACGCCAGCTTCGCGCGGGCTCGCGCTGGTCGTCGCCGGCGCGTTGGCCGCGTCCGGCGGCCCAGCGCGGGCGCAGGACCTGAAGGGCCTGCCCGTCATCAGGGACGCCGAAATCGAGCAGCTGCTGCGCGACTACACGACGCCGATTTTGCGCGCCGCCGGCCTCGGCCAGCAGAATATCCGCGTCGTCATCATCAACGACCGCAGCTTCAACGCGTTCGTGGCGGATGGACGCCGTATTTTCGTCAACGCTGGCGCGCTCCTGGAATCGCAGACGCCTAACCAGATCATCGGCGTGCTGGCGCACGAGACCGGGCACATCGCCGGCGGGCACCTCTCGAAAATGCGTCAAGAACTCGCCAATGTGCAAACCGCGATGCTGGTTGCGATGTTGCTGGGACTCGGCGCCGCGGTCGCCGGCGCCCGCAGCGGCGATGCCGCCATAGCCGCGATGCTGGCGCCGCAGCAAATCGCGCTGCGTTCGCTGTTGTCCTATCAGCGCCAGCAGGAGGAGCAGGCCGACCGCGCCGGCGTGAAGTTCCTGGCCGCCACCGGCCAGAGCGCGAAGGGCATGTACGACACGTTCAAGCGTTTCGCCGACCAGATCCTCTATGCCTCCAAATACGTCGACCCTTACGTGCAATCGCATCCGATGCCGACCGATCGGGTCGCCTCGCTCGAAGTGCTTGCGTCCAACAGTCCTTACTGGGATCGCAAGGATGCGGCCGAGCTGCAGCTCCGCCACGATCTGATGCGGGCCAAGCTGCACGGCTTTCTTGACCGTCCCGATACGCTGGTGCGCGCCTATCCGCCGAGCAACACGTCGCTGCCGGCGCGCTATGCGCGCGCGATCAATACCTATCGTCACGGTACCGTCGCGACCGCCATCGCGCAGATCGACACCTTGATCCAGTCGCAGCCCGGCAATCCCTATTTCCATGAGCTCAAGGGCCAGGCCCTGCTCGAAGCCGGAAGGCCGGCCGAAGCGATTGAGCCGCTGCGCCACGCGATCACGCTCGCGCCCAATCCCACGCTGATGCAGGTGATGCTGGCGCAGGCGTTGATTGCGACCACCAAGCCCGAGCTCGCGAACGAGGCGGTGACCAGTCTGCGCGCCGCCATTCTGCGCGACCCCGACATTCCCGACGCCTACACCAATCTCGCCATGGCCTATGGCCGCAAGGGCGACCTGCCGCAGGCCGACCTGGCCTCCGCCCAGGCGGCGTTTTCGCGCGGCGATTTCAGGACCGCGCGCCAGCTCGCCGCCCGGGCCAAGACGCGCTTTCCCGTCGGCTCGCCCGGCTGGGTCAAATCCGACGATATTGCCAGCTTCAAGCCGCCGGTCGCGCTGCAGGGACGCCGCTAGCAACCGGGAGTACGAGCGGCACCCGCAAAATTTGTCCCGTTAACCCACGATGCGCTACTATGACCGCTGAGGAACCGGATTCATGAATTTCAAGGCACTGTTGATTGGCGCCATCGGCGCCGGCGTCGGAATCGCCGGCATCGAAGCATTTCACCGCGCTGTTCCCGTCGGCGCGCCCCCGTCGCAAGCCCAACTCCAGACCATTATTCGCGACTACATCGTTTCGCATCCGGAAGTGCTGCAGGAGGCGATGTCGGAGTTCGAGAAGCGCCAGGCCGCCGCCGATGCCGAGAAGTCGCGCTCGGCGGTCAAGAACAATTCCGACGCGCTGTTCAATTCGGCGCGTCAGGTCGTGGTCGGCGACCGCCAGGGCGATGTCACGCTGGTCGAGTTCTTCGACTACAATTGCGGCTACTGCAAACAGGCGCTGGCGGACCTGAACGCGCTGATGAAATCGGACAACAAGTTGCGGGTCGTACTCAAGGAGTTCCCGGTACTCGGGCCCGGCTCGGTTGAGGCCGCACAAGTCGCGGTCGCCGTGCGCATGCAGGATGCGACCGGAGATACCTATCTCGCGTTCCACCAAAAACTCCTCGGCTCGCGCGGTCAGGCCGACAAGGCGCGTGCGCTGGCTGCGGCGCGCGACGTCGGGATCGACATGGCGCGCCTCGAACAGGATCTCGCCAGCGAGGAGGTCAAGGCGTCGCTGGCGGAAAGCTTCAAGCTCGCCGAACAACTCGGCCTCAACGGCACGCCGAGCTACGTGGTGGGCTCGGAGATCGTGGTCGGCGCCGTCGGCCTCGCCGCGCTGCGCGACAAGGTGCGGCAGGCACGCTGCACCGCCACGGCGACGTGCTGAACGGCGCTGCCGCCGGACCCAACCGCGCCGACGATCGACGTTCCTGTGCCGATTCGGGACGCCATGACCGCGCGCTTGATCGCGCGCGCCGGCGCAAGACGTGCGCCGGAATGGAGGCTTCCCCTCGCCCCACCCTGCCCCTATAAACGCGCCGGCTGGCGCGGCTCCCGAGGGCCGGTCCAGCGCCATATCGCATGATCCCGAAAAGTTGCAGACTCTTCGGAAAAGATCATGCGATCAAACGACAAGTTGGCAGGCCTGATCGCTTCGATTTGGAGCGATAGTAGTCTAGGTTTCCGCGGCGGGACGCCATGTCGAAAACAATCTATGTCATCAATGGCCCGAACCTGAACCTGTTGGGTTCGCGCGAGCCGGAAATCTACGGCCGCGCCACCCTTGCCGACGTCGAGGCGCTGTGCCGCGCCCGCGCCAAGCAGCAGGGATTTTCGGTGACGTTTCATCAGTCCAACCACGAAGGCGATATCGTCGATTGGGTGCAGGAGGCCGCCGCCAACAAGGCCGCCGGCATCGTCATCAATCCGGGCGCCTTCACGCACACGTCGATTGCAATTCTCGACGCCATCGTCGCGGCGCAGCTCCCCGTCGTCGAAGTCCACATTTCGAATATCCACGCGCGCGAAGAATTTCGCCGGCACTCGCACGTCTCGAAAGTGGCGCGCGCCGTGATCTGCGGCTTCGGCGTCGAAGGATACGGACTTGCAATCACCGGCTTGGCCGCGCTGCTCGGAGCGGAGAAGCGGCGTTGACGCGCGAACCCAGGTCCACGGCACCGAAATCCACCGCCGCGCCGCCCGACGATCGCGACGAGACCGTGCGCGCGCTGGCGCGCCTGCTCGATGAAACCGGCGTTTCGGAAATCGAGGTCGAACGCAACGGCATGCGGGTGCGGGTGGCGCGTCCGGCCGCCGGCGTCGAGCGGGCGGCGGCGGGCGCGCAGGCCTCGCATGTCACCAGCGCGCCGGTACCGCCGGACCTGATCGATCCGGCGAGCCATCCCGGCGTCGTTAATTCGCCGATGGTCGGCACCGCGTATCGCGCGCCGGAGCCTGGCGCCAAGCCGTTCGTTGAAGTCGGCAGCATCGTCACGGCCGGCGACACGCTGCTGGTCATCGAGGCGATGAAGACGATGAACCAGATTCCCGCGCCGCAGTCCGGCAGAATTGCGCAAATCCTGGTCGAGGACGCGCAGCCGGTCGAGTTCGGAGAACCGCTCATCATCATCGAGTGACGCCGGGCCGATGTTTGAAAAAATCCTGATTGCAAACCGCGGGGAAATCGCGCTGCGGGTGCTGCGCGCCTGCAAGGAACTCGGCATCGCGACCGTCGCGGTGCATTCGACCGCCGACGCGGATGCGATGCACGTGCGGCTCGCCGACGAGAGCGTGTGCATCGGCCCGCCGCCCGCGCGCGACAGCTACCTCAACGTCCCGGCGCTGCTGGCGGCGTGCGAAATCACCGGCGCCGACGCGGTGCACCCCGGCTACGGCTTCCTGTCCGAAAACGCGCGCTTCGCCGAAATTCTCGGCGAACACGGCATCCATTTCATCGGCCCCAAGCCCGAGCACATCCGCCTGATGGGCGACAAGATCG
>JBGPOB010000020.1:0-20442 GCA_041487815.1 Xanthobacteraceae bacterium
CGCGCTGATGCCGGCGCTCCTTCAGGCGCGGCATTAGTTCGAACACGCGGTCGAGGTCGCGCGCGATGTTGCCGTCGCCGCCGGCAATGGCGCCGAGCTGAAGATTCTCCACCACCGTCATGCGCGGAAAAATGCGCCGGCCTTCGGGGGCCTGAGCAATGCGCCGGCGCGCGATTTCATGGGTTGCAAGGCCGGTGATATCGTCGCCGCCGAACAAGATGCGTCCTTCGCGCGCCTGCGGATCGCCGCAGATCGTCATCATCAGCGTTGACTTGCCGGCGCCGTTGGCGCCGATCAGCGTCACGATCTCGCCTTCATAGATGTCGAGATCGACGCCGCGCAGCGCCGGAATGCTTCCGTAATAGGTCTTCACCCCCCGCACCGACAGCAACGGCGTCGCTGTGGGCGGGGTCATGGGGCGGCGCCGGTCGCAATCGCGCCGACTTCTTCTTCAGCGACGCCGAGATAGGCCGCGATCACTTTCGGATCGCGGCGGATCTGGGCCGGCGCGCCGTCGGCGATCTTGATACCGTAATCGAGCACGACGATGTGGTCGGATATTTCCATGACAACCGACATGTCGTGTTCGATCAGCAATATCGATGTCGCATGCTCTTGGCGGATTTTGAGAACGAGCTCGTTGAGGCTCGCCTTTTCGCGCGGATTGAGGCCGGCAGCCGGTTCGTCAAGACACAGCAGCACCGGTTCGGTGCACATCGCGCGCGCGATTTCGAGCCGCCGTTGGTCGCCGTAGGGGAGGTCGCCGGCCGGATCGTCGGCGCGTGCGATCAGGTCGATCGCGTGCAACCAGTAACGGGCCTTGGCGACGGCGTCGCGTTCGGCCGCGGCATAGCCGCCGAGACCGAGCACGCCGAGCACCGTGAAGCCGGAGGCGGCGTTGAGCGGGTTGTGTTGCGCAACCAGCAAATTCTCCAGCACGGTCATGCCGGAGAACAGCCGGATGTTCTGGAACGTCCGCGCCACCCGTGCCTTCTGGGCAATGAGATATTCCGGCATGCGTTCGAGCAGATAGAGCGCGCCGCCGCGCCGCTGCGCGAACCGTTCGCCGCGCCGGGTAAGGCGGTCGAGATCGTCGGCGCCATCGCCGTTGCCGTGCCGAAGCGCGATGCGGCCTTCGGTCGGACTGTAAAATCCGGTAATGCAATTGAATACCGTGGTCTTGCCGGCTCCATTGGGGCCGATCAGCGCCGTGATGCCGCCGCGTTGCACGTTGAAGGATAGCGCGCTGACGGCGACAAGCCCGCCGAACTGCATCGTCAAATGCTCGACCTGGAGTATCGGGGCTGTCGCGGGCTCAATCATCCGCGACCTTCCTTGACGCGGTCGGCCGCGATGTCCTTGCGCGTGTCAAGCACGGCCGACGGTTCGCGGATGCCGATGAATCCGCGCGGCTTCCAGACCATGATCGCGACCATGGCGAATCCGAACAGCAGCATGCGGTACTGGTTCGGATCGAAGTCGCGGCCAAAAATATGCTTGAGGAATTCGAGATCGCGCAGAATTTCGGTGCCGCCGACCATCGCGATCGCGGCGATGGCGACGCCGATCTGGCTGCCCATGCCGCCGAGCACGACAATGGCGAGAATCGTCGCCGATTCCATGAATGTAAATGATTCCGGCGATACGAAGCCCTGACGGGCCGCAAAGAACGCGCCTGCGAACCCGGCGAACATGGCGCCCATGGCGAACGCGGTCAATTTGGTGGTCGTGGTGTTGATGCCCAGCGAACGGCACGCAATCTCGTCCTCGCGCAATGCCTCCCAGGCGCGCCCAATCGGCAGGCGCCGCAGCCGCAGCGTCACGAAGGCCGTCAGCAGCGCGAGGGCGAGAATGATGTAGTAGAGAAATATCGTGCGGTAGATCGGCGTGAACGCCAGCCCGAAAACCGCCGCGAAGCCGTCCTCGTTGGCGCTGAAGGGAATGCCGAAGAAGGTCGGACGCGGGATGCCGCCGATGCCGGCGTAGCCGTTGGTGACCGGCACCCAGTTGATCAGCACGAGGCGGATGATCTCGCCGAACGCCAGCGTCACGATGGCGAGGTAATCGCCGCGCAGGCGCAGCACCGGAAACCCGAGCAGCACGCCCCAGAACGCGGCGAGAATACCGGCGAGCGGAAGCAGAACAAAAAACGAAAGGCCGAAGGTCTTTGCGAGCAAAGCGTAGGAATAGGCGCCGACGGCGTAAAACGCGACATAGCCGAGATCAAGCAGGCCGGCGAGGCCGACCACGATGTTGAGCCCGAAGCCGAGCATGACGTAAATCAGGATCTGGATGCCGAAATTGTCGATCCATTTCAGCGCGCCGCCCCAGCCCGCGAGCGCCAGCGCCAGCACCGGATAGATCAGCACGAAACCCAGCCCGAACGTGCGCAAGAGCTGCGAGAGGGCGTGTCCGAGCGCGTGTGGCGTGCGGACTTGCGCTGCGCGTCGCGCGCGCCACGGCGCAATCAGCAGCGTATTGACGAATGCCGCAATCGCGATCAGCGCGACGAAAATCCCCATCGTGCCGAAGCGCGTCTCCAGCACGATCTCGTTGCGCATGTTCTGAACGGTGTTGAAGCCGACCAGCGGCAGCAGCAATGCAAGCGCGATCAGCGCGGCAAAGCATGCGTTTTGCAGCGCTGGCGCCAAGCCGCCATTCGTCGCCGACGCGTGCGCCTGCTCCGCCATCTATACCTTCTCGACATCGGGCCGGCCGAGCAGCCCTTGCGGCAGGAAGATCAATGTGATCGCGAGGATCGAGAATGCGGCGACATCCTTGTAGTCGCTGGTGAAATAGGCCGACCAGAAAGTCTCGATGAGACCGATGAGCAAGCCTCCGACCACCGCGCCGGGCAGCGACCCGATCCCGCCCAGCACCGCCGCGGTGAACGCCTTGACGCCAGGCGTAAAGCCATCGGCGAACGAGACCACGCCGTAGTGCATGAGATAGAGCGTGCCGGCGACGGCGGCAAGCGCGGCGCCCATGATGAAGGTGATCGAAATCGTGCGATCGACATCGATGCCAAGCAGCGCCGCCATCTTGCGGTCCTGTTCGCAGGCGCGCTGCGCCCGCCCAAGCGACGTGCGGGCTACGATCAGCCAGAATGCCGCCAGCAGCACCGCAGTGACGAACCAGATGATCATCTGCTTGAAGCTGAGCGCGACCGGGTAGGTGTCGCCGCCGAAAAGCACGATTTCTCCGCTCACCAGCGGCGGGATCGATTTGTTGCGCGGACCCTGGGTGACCTGCACGAAATTGGCGAGGAAAATCGACATGCCGATCGCTGAAATCAGCGGTGCAAGCCGAAACGACCCGCGCAGCGGGCGATAGGCGGCGCGCTCGATGGCCCAATTCAACACCGACGTCAGCACCATGCTGACAATCAGCACAATCAGCAGCGCGAGCGCCACGCTGGCAACGCCGAACCAGGATGTGAGGATCAGCAGCGCGATCAGCGCGATGAACACCGACACCATGAAAACGTCGCCGTGGGCGAAGTTCACCATGCCGATGATGCCGAACACCATCGTGTAGCCGATGGCGATGAGACCGTAGATCGAGCCCAGCGTGATGCCGTTGATGAGCTGCTGGACGAAAATTTCCATGCGTTCGCTGCGCTCCCTGCGAACCGGCCAAATCAGTCAGCCAATCAACCCGTACGGCAAGCTAACAGCATGGACCGGCGGGCGACAACGGCGCCATCCGTAGCAATCGCGGCCGCATGCCGGACCGGCCGGGTGGTCGCAGGCGCCGATTGCGCCCCTGGCGGGTTTCCGGAATATTCCAGCGATCCCCGGATTCGTGCCTTCACGGCTGCATGCCGGGTCAACAGTTTGCCGCATGCGACATAACATCGGGCCTGTCGTAAAGTCGGGCTCAGGAGACCGCCATGGCAGCTCAAATCCCCGAAGACATCATTGCAGGAAAGCGCCGACCGTTCACCGGCAGCGAATTTCTTGAGAGCCTGCGCGATGGCCGCGAAGTCTACGTTTACGGCGAGCGGGTCGCGGACGTGACGACGCATCCGGCGTTTCGCAATTCCGCGCGCACCATCGCGAAGCTTTATGACGCGCTGCACAACCCGGCGGACAAGGACATTCTGACCTGTCAGACCGACACCGGCTCCGGCGGCTTCACGCACAAATTCTTCCGCATCGCGCACTCGCGCGAGGACCTCATCGGCCAGCGCGACGCGATCGCGCATTGGGCGCGCATGTCCTACGGCTGGATGGGACGCACGCCGGACTATAAGGCGTCGCTGATGAACACGCTGGGCGCGCACAGCGATTTCTATGGCAAGTTCGCCGACAACGCCAAGACCTGGTACCGCCGCGCCCAGGAAAACGTCCTGTTCATGAATCACGCGATCGTCAATCCGCCGGTCGATCGCGCCAAGGCCGCCGATCAGGTCAAGGACGTGTTTATCACCATTCAGAAGGAGACCGACGCCGGTATTTACGTGTCGGGCGCCAAGGTGGTGGCAACGGCTTCGGCGATCACGCATTACAACTTTCTTGGTCAGAACGCAGCCATGCCGATCAACGATTCCGACCTCGCGGTGATGTTCATCGCGCCGATGAATGCACCCGGCGTGAAATTGTTCTGCCGCGCGTCCTACGAAATGATGTCGAGCGTCATGGGCTCGCCGTTCGACTATCCGCTGTCGTCACGCTTCGACGAAAACGACGCGATTTTCGTGTTCGATAACGTTCTGATCCCCTGGGAAGACGTGCTGGTGCATCGCGACCTCGAAAAGATCAAGACGTTCTATCCGCGTTCGGGCTTCGTCAACGGCTTCCAGTTCCAGGGTTGCACGCGCCTCGCGGTCAAACTCGACTTCATGGTCGGGATCATCGCCAAGGCGCTGCGCGCCGCCGGCACCGACGAATTCCGCGGCAATCAGGCCATGCTCGGCGAGGTGATCGCGTGGCGCAACCTGTTCTGGGCTATCTCGGACGCCATGGCGATGAATCCGGTGCCGTGGGTCAGCGATGCGGTGCTGCCGAATGTGCAGTCCGGATCGAGCTATCGCGTGTTCGCCGGCGAAGCCTATGGGCGCATCAAGGAAATTGTGCAAAAGATCGTGGCCTCCTCGCTGATCTATCTGCCGTCCTCGACGCGGGATTTTCGGAATCCCGACATCGACAAATATCTGGCGAAATACGTCCGCGGCTCCAACAATATCGGGTATCGCGAGCGCATCAAGATCATGAAACTGCTCTGGGATGCCGTCGGCACGGAGTTCGGCGGACGCCACGAGCTTTATGAGATGAACTACGCCGGCAACCACGAAGACATCCGCATCCAATGCATGTGGAACGCGCGCGGCTCCGGCGCGCTCGACCAAATGATCGGCCTCGCCGAGCGCTGCATGGCGGACTATGACGAGAACGGCTGGACCGGCACAACCTGGGTCGATCCGGACGATGTGGCCTTTGACGCGCCTGGCAGGGCGCGCGCCGCGGAATAGCGGCTATTCATTGCGCCACGCGTGACTGAAGCGCAAGCTGGCGCTGAATTTCTCCGCGGCGTTGATACTCCGCCGCACGCACGAGGACGTCATGAGCTGGCAGGATCAGCGACCCGACGACGCCATGGTGGGCGCGTTCGAAGCCGTCGGACCGATGACGGTGAAGGCGGTTGACCGCGACCGCTTCCGCGAGGCCATGAGCCACTACGGCGCCGCCGTCCATGTCGTCACCACCGACGGCCCGGGCGGCAAGACCGGAATTACCGCGACCGCGGTGTGTTCGGTTTCAGACGATCCGCCGACACTGCTCGTGTGCATCAACCGCAAGAGTCAGGGCGCGCCGATCCTGTCGGCCAACGGCGTGTTCTGCGTCAATACGCTGGCGGCCGACGCCGAAGCGATTGCCGACACATTCGCCGGCCGAACCGGCGCCGTGCTCGCTGCGCGATTCAACGTCGGCACTTGGACGAAGCTGACCACCGGTGCGCCGGTGCTGAGTTCCGCGGTCGTCGCCTGCGATTGTCGGGCGATCGACATCAAGGCGGTCGCCAGCCACAACGTCATCTTCGGCGTGGTCGAAGCGGTGGCGCTCGGCCCGGCCGTTCCCGCGCTGGTCTATCACGCGCGCGCCTATAAAGCCGTTTAAGCCGCTTGGCAGTGAGAAATCTGCGACGGCAGCGCTAGCCCGTCGCCGCGGCTGCGTCAAAAAACGGTCGGCCGTTTAGAAAAGCATCGATATCGTTGAGCAGACGGGCCACCATTGCCGCACGGGTCTCGTACGTGATCGAGGCGGAATGCGGCTGCAAGACGACGTTGTCGAGCGCGAAAAAACGCCGGTCGATGTCCGGCTCCGCTGCAAACACGTCGAGCGCGGCGCCGGCGATCGCCCGGCTTTCGAGCGCGTCGAGCAGGGCCGCCTCATCGACGACCGATCCACGCGAAACATTGACCAGATAGCCGTCCGGCCCCAGTCGTTCGAGCACGGCGCGATTGACGAGATGTCGCGTTGCCTCCCCGCCAGGACACGCGAGCACAAGCACGTCAGCCTCGGCGGCGAGCGCAAGGACACCCGCAACGAATGCAAACGGCGCCTGCGGCCGCGGGCGGCGGCCGTAATACTTGACCGTCATGCCGATCGCTGTGGCACGATCGGCGATACGGCGTCCGATCCGGCCCAGTCCGATGACGCCCATGACCTTACCCGCGAGCCGGCGTGACGGCGTGGGGCGTTCGCTCAGCCAGCGGCCGGCGCGCACGAAGCGGTCGGCTTCGACAATTCGCCGCATGATTGCGTACGTCAACGCGATGGCGGCGTCGGCGACGTCTTCGGCGAGTTCGTCAGGCGTGTGGCACACGGCGACGTGACGCCGGCGCGCCTCTGCAAGATCGATGCGATCGAGACCCGCGCCGTTGCAGGCGACGAGCTTCAAATCCGGCAGGGCGGCGAACTGCGCGGCATCGATACCATAAACCCCCATCGTCACGGCGATGTCGTATCCCGGTGCCGGAGCCGGTTTGCCTGGCGCACCGCCAAGCGCGGCATAGTCGGTAATGCCATATTTTTCCGTCAGCTTCGTGCGCAGGTCCGGCGGCAGCGGACTGATGGCGATCAGGCGGGGGGTCACGTTTGATGGCATGTCTGGCCTGTCGTGCCGGCCTTTGTCGGGCACTACGTCTACGGAGCTTCGTGTACACTATCGACGGCGTGGACAGCCGGGACAAGTCCGGCCATGACGCGGCGGCACGACAGAGCATCTGCGAGCGGCGGTAACCGATGGCTATTACCTACGAATTGGTGAAATCAGTCTCGGCGCAGCTCTACGCGGGCTCGCTTAAGAAAATTCCGGAAGACACCAAGGATGCGCTGCGCAAAGCGGAGCAAGCCGAGACCCACGAAGGAGCCCGGAAAATCCTTGCCATGATGCTCAGGAGCGCCACCGCGGCGGAAACCAGCAATCGCCATGTTTGCTCCGACGCCGGCGTGCCGGTCTATTTTGTCAGGATCGGTACCGCGGCCCAATTCGAAGGCAACATCAAACAGGCAATCGCCGATGGGTTCGATCACCTGGTTGCCACCATCAGCCCGCCGATCCTCAAACACGTCACGAACCCGTTGACCAACGAGCGTGGCTACAATGGCAAGGACATGCCGGTGGTCAGCTACGACCTGATCGATGGAGCGGACTACGTCGAGATCACCTGCCAGCCCAAGCCGCTCGGTTCCGGCCGCTGGGCGGCGCTTAAAATCTTCAGCTTTCCGAGCCTCGACGAAATCGAACAATACGTCATGGAGTGCGTGCTTACGGCGGGCTCGCAGCATTGTCCGCCGGTTGTGGTCGGCGTCGGCATTGGCGGCACATTCGACCACTGCGCCAAGATTGCCAAGATGGCGACACAGCGGCCGTTCGGGCAGAACAACCCCGAACCGGTGCTAGCCGACATGGAAGAGCGGCTGCTCGCGGCGGTCAACAAGACCGGCTTTGGACCGATGGGCACCGGCGGCGACACGACGGCGCTCGCGGTCCACGTCGAATACGCATCGGGACATGGCTTCACGCCGGTTGCAGTTTGCTTCAACTGCTGGATCAACCGTCGCGCGAGCGCGCGGATCTATAACGACGGCAAAGTTGAACGTTTTGAATAAGTGCGACGTATGACGAGCGCGACACGACGGCTGACACTTCCGATTGATGAAGCGACGGTCCGTTCCCTCAACGCCGGCGAATTTGTCGAACTCGATGGCGACATCGTGCTGACCGCCGGTCTGCCGACACACCAGCGCATCCTTGGCTGCATGAAAACCGGCAAGCAGCTGCCGATCGAAATTACGGGCGGTACGCTGTTCCACCTCGGCAGTTACAGCCGCGACACGCCGGCAGGATTCGAGGTGCTCTATATCAACCCTACGACGTCGACGCGTTTCAACGCATTCATGCCGGCGATCATCCGTCACTTTGGATTGCGACTGGTCGGTGGCAAAGGCGGGCTCGACCGCGCTTGCGCGGACGCCATGAAGGATACCGGCTGCGCCTATCTGTCGTTTCTCGGTGGCGGATCGGCGCTGCTTTCGGATGCCATCAAGGAGGTCAAGGCGGTCGCGTGGGACGACCTCGTCTCCCATTATCGGCTCGTCAAATTGCGGGTGGAGGGGCTGGGGCCGCTTGTTGTCGGGATCGACGCCAAGGGCAATTCGATGTTCGAATCGCTGGATGAACGAGCACGGCGGCGGATGCCCGACATCCTGCATGAGCTTGACGCTGCACGCGCTCGTTCGGCTGCGAAGCGATTGGATAACCAATAGGGGACGTCCTGCCGGCGGGCGTTCCCTTGCGGTCGTGGTTGGCCTAGTCTCGCCGCATGCCGCCCGCGACTGCCCTTCCGCTGTTTCATCTTTACGGCGATCCGCCGGACGATCAGGCTTTCGACTTCATCCACATCGAAACCATTTCCTCGCGCTCGCGGCTGCACGACTGGATCATCCGCGCGCACCGCCACCGCAACCTGTTTCAAATCCTGGTGATCGAGCGCGGCGGCGGTGAGATGAGCTACGAGGCGGCCGCACTCGCGTTTGACGCGCCTTGCGCAATCCTGATGCCGGCGACGGTGGCGCATGGTTATCGTTTCCGGCCCAACGTCACCGAAGGTTTTGTCGTCAGCTTTACCGAGGATGTCACCAGCGGCCTCGGCGGCGGGTCCGACGAAGCGCTGGCGCGACTGCGAGCGCTCGCCGCCGATCCGGTGGTGCCGCTCGACGTCACGGAGTTCGAGCGCATCGCGGCACTGTGCCGCTCGCTGCAGGAGGAAGGTTTTCTCGCGCGTGAGGGTTACAAGCTTGCGATGCGCGGCTATCTCGCGCTGATCGCGATCGAGATCGCGCGGTTGGCGGCATCGCGCGCCCGCAGCGGCACAACGACGCTCAAGGCCACCGACCCGACGATCGAAACGCTGCGCCGCCTGCTGGAAGATCATTACCGCGGCGAGCGCTTGCTCAGCTTCTATGCGGCGAAGCTGGCGATGACGCCGGACCGCCTCAACGATCATGTCAAGCGCGCGACCGGCGTCACCGCGGGCCACCTGATCCGGCAGCGCGTGCTGACCGAGGCGAAGCGGCAACTTGTCTTCACGACCGAGCCGATTCACGAGATCGCCTACGATCTCGCGTTTTCCGACCCGTCGCATTTTGCGCGGTTCTTCCGCAAGCAGACCGGCACCACGCCGCAGGAATTTCGCGCCCACGGCGGCGGCTAGGGCCGTCATTGCAAGGAGCGCGTGAGCGCGGCGAAGTCGCGTTCCCTGTCGTGCGTCACCGTTTCTCTATTTCGCGTTAAGAAAGCCAAGCACCGTTTCGGTAAATTTTTCCGGCGCCTCGACGTTTGACAAGTGCGCGGCGTCCAGCAGCGCGAACTTCGCGCCGGGCACGCGGTCGCGGATGAATTCGCCGGCCTCCGGCGGGGTGCCGCCGTCGTGGCGCCCGGCGATGACCAGCGTCGGCGCGGTGATCTTCGCCAACAGGTTACGGTGATCCATGTCGCGCACCGCCGAGCCGCAACCGATGAAGCCGTCGAGCGGCGTCGCGGCGATCATGGCCTTGATTTTCGCGATGGTCGCCGGCTCGCGCGCAATGAAGCCCGACGTGAACCAGCGGGCGATCGTCGCTTCGGCGATCGGGTCCAAGCCCTTGTCGCGCGCGACCTGGAGGCGCTGGTTCCAGCCGTCCTTGTCGGCGACGTAGGAGGAAGTGTTGCTCAGGATCAGGCGCTCGATCCGCTGCGGCGCATTGGCGCCGAGCCATTGGCCCTCCATCCCGCCCATCGACAGGCCCAGCCAATTGACCTTTATGAGCAACAATCCGTCCATCACCGCGAGCGCGTCGCCGGCGAGCTGCTCCATCGAATACGGTGGGGCAGTGACGCCGGAGCCGCCGTGCCCGCGCCGGTCGTAGCGCACCACGCGGAACCGTGGTTCCAGCGCCTTGAGCTGCGGGTCCCACATCGCCATCGTGCTTGCGAGCGAGTTGCAGAGCATCAGCACGGGGGCGTCCTGCGAACCCGTTACCTCGACATGAATGGGGCACCCGCCCGACTGCACGACCGCCATGATGTTCTCCCCAGGTTGGCGCGGCTTGCCGCCGCCGCCGGATTGTGACGATAACATGCCATGTTCGACCTGACGCTCAGCTTCGACAACGGCCCCGAGCCGGACGCGACGCCGGCGGTGCTCGACGTGCTGGCGCGACGCGGCGTGCGCGCCACGTTCTTCGTGATCGGCGAAAAGTTGGCGCAGCCCGCGCGCCGCAAGCTCGCCGAGCGCGCCCATGCCGAAGGTCATTGGATCGGCAATCACTCCTATACGCATGCACGGCCGCTTGGCCTTCGCACCGAACCAAATATCGCCGAGCGTGAAATCGGCCGCACGCAGGAATTGCTCGGCGCGCTCGCGCATCCCAAAAAATATTTTCGGCCGTTCGGCGGCGGCGGGCATCTCGACCAGCGGCTGCTCAACCCGTCCGTGGTGGATTACCTGCAACGTGGCGGGTTTACGTGCGTGCTCTGGAATGCGATTCCGCGCGACTGGGACGACCCTGACGGCTGGGTTGCGCGCGCGCTCGAACAGTGCCGCGCCACCGCATGGACCTTGATGGTTCTGCACGATTTGCCGACCGGCGCCATGCGCCATCTCGAACGCTTCCTGGGTCAGGTGGCCGCAGCGGGCGGCCGCATGCGCCAGGATTTTCCACCGGCGTGCATGCCGATCGTTGAGGGCATGGCGGTCGCGCCGCTCGACGCCTATGTCTCGACGCCGCAAGCTGCTAATATTATCCAACCATAGCGGCAAACCTGAGATGGAGCAGACGCAATGGCCCTGACGATGTCGGGCGAGGTGCAGATCAACGCGCCGCGCCAGCAAGTTTATGACAAGCTCAACGATCCCGAAGTCCTGAAGGCCTGCGTCCCCGGCTGCGAGCAGCTCGACAAACTTTCGAGCACGGAATTCTATGCGATCTCGGTCATGAAGATAGGACCGGTCAAGGCGCGCTGGAAAGGCAAGATCACGTTGACCGACCTCGACCCGCCCAACGGCTACAAGATCAACGGCGAGGGCGAGGGCGGCGTTGCCGGTTTCGCCAAGGGCGGCGCCAGCGTGGCGCTGTCGGAGAAGGATGGCGGGACACTGCTTAAATACGATGTCGAAGCCCAGATCGGCGGCAAGCTTGCGCAGCTCGGGCAGCGCCTGATTGCCGGCGCCGCCAAGAAAATGGGTGACGATTTTTTCGCAAAATTCGCCGCAGCCGTTGGCGCGCCGGCGCCGCAGGTCACACAGCAGGCAGGCTGAAAACGCTGCCGATTCAATGCGGCGGGATTTTGCGGAAACGTGTGGCAAGGTCGCGAGCGCGTCGGCCCGCAGTCGCGCTTGGTAGCGCGCGGTGCTCGATAATTTCTCGCCCCTTCAAGATTAAGTCTTTCGTAAAGTCTCTTGACCGCGCCACCCTGCCGGGCGACACTTAAAGGGGTTCTAAACTCAAAAAACGCCCGGAATTCACATCGCGACGATCGGCCATGTCCGGTCACCATGCAAAATCGACCATTTGGTCTGAGTACAAGAGGAGGGGGAACCATGCCCACCGTCTCCATGTCGGTGAACGGCAAGGCCGTAAAAGCTGATGTCGATTCGCGCACGCTGCTGGTGCAGTTTCTACGCGAAAATCTGCGCCTGACCGGCACGCATGTCGGCTGCGACACCTCGCAATGCGGCGCCTGCGTCGTTCACGTCAACGGTAAAGCCATCAAATCCTGCACCATATTGGCGCTCAGCGCCGATGGCGCCGAGGTGCTGACCATCGAAGGCCTGGCGAAGAACGGGCACCTGCATCCGATGCAGGAGGCGTTCCGCGAGCACCACGGTCTGCAATGCGGATTCTGTACGCCCGGGATGATCATGGCCGCGGTCGATATCGTGACGCGCAAGGGCAACAACCTTGAAGAACGCACGATCCGCGAGGAACTCGAAGGCAATATCTGCCGCTGCACCGGCTATCACAACATCGTCAAGGCGATCGGTGCCGGCGCCAAGGCCATGGCCAAGTAGGATGACAAAGCCGTCGTGAAGCGCGGCCAAAAAGTTTTGAGCGCGGTTGGACGAAAAAATACCTTGCCATCATTGCCGACCGCGCTCGGTGAAGTAAACGTCACAGGGTCATTCCGGGAGGAGCCGTCATGAGTGCGACCGGGATCGGTGCTGCGGTTCGCCGCAAGGAAGATTTTCGATTCATCACCGGTAAGGGCCAATACACGGACGACGTAACGCGCCCGGGCCAAACGCATATCTACTTTATCCGCTCACCCCACGCTCACGCCAAGATCAAGCGGGTCGACACCCGGGCGGCGTCGGCGATGCCGGGCGTCGTTGCGGTATTCACGGGTCAGGACTTTGCGGAGAGCAAGCTTGGCGGCCTGATCTGCGGCTGGACCGTACTCTCGAAAGATGGTTCGCCGATGAAGATGGCGCCGCATCCCGCGCTCGCCGTCAGCAAGGCGAACCATGTCGGCGATTCGGTCGCCGTGGTCATCGGCGACACGCTGGCGCAGGCCAAGGACGCCGCCGAGAAGGTCGTCATCGACTATGAAGTTCTGCCGGCGGTGATCGATCCCGCCAAGGCCGCCGCCAAGGGGACGCCGCAGATCCACGAAGCCGCGCCCAACAACACGATCTATAACTGGCACATCGGCGATCCCGACGCGACAGCGAACGCGTTCAAGGCGGCCAAGCACGTCACCACGCTCGAATTCATCAACAATCGTCTGGTTCCGAACGCCATGGAGCCGCGCGCCGCGTTGGCCGAATACGATTCCGGCGGCGACAGTTTCACGCTGTGGAATGCGACGCAAAATCCGCACGTCGCGCGTCTCGTCATTTCCGCATTCATCGGCATGGCGCCCGAGCACAAGCTGCGGGTCATCGCGCCGGACGTCGGCGGCGGCTTCGGCTCGAAGATTTTCATCTATCCGGAAGAAGTCGTCTGCCTATGGGCGTCGAAGAAAGTCGGCCATCCGGTGAAATGGACCGCGGAACGTTCGGAGAGTTTCATCTCCGACGCCCACGGCCGCGACCATGTGACCAAGGCGCAGCTGGCGCTTGACGCCGACGGCAAGATCACCGGCCTCAAGGTCCACACCATCGCCAATCTCGGCGCCTACATGTCGACGTTCTCGTCGGCGGTGCCGACCTTCCTCTATGCAACGCTGCTGTCCGGCCAATACGCGATTCCGAGCATCTATTGCGAAGTCGATGCGGTCTATACCAACACCGTGCCGGTCGACGCCTACCGCGGCGCCGGCCGTCCGGAGGCGACCTATGTCGTCGAGCGTCTGGTCGAGGTCGCCGCGCGCGAGCTCGGCATGGATCCCGCGGACTTGCGCAAGAAAAACTTCGTCAAATCGTTCCCATACCAGACTTCGGTTGCCTCGCTCTACGATGCCGGCGACTACAACGCGTCGCTCGCCAAGGCGCTCGAGACGCATGACTACAAGGGATTCGGCAAACGCAAGCGCGAATCCGAGCGCAACGGCAAGCTGCGCGGCATCGGCTTTGCGACCTACATCGAAGCCTGCGGCGTTGCCCCGTCCGCGCTCGTCGGCCAGCTCGGCGCCGGCGTGGGCCTGTGGGAGTCCGCCGAAATACGCGTCAACCCAACCGGCAACGTCGAAGTTTTGACCGGCTCCCATCAGCACGGCCAGGGCCACGAAACGACTTTCGCGCAGGTTGTGTCGGAGCGGCTCGGCATTCCGATCGATCAGGTCTCGGTGGTACATGGCGATACCGACAAGGTGCAGTTCGGCATGGGCACCTATGGATCGCGCTCGGGCGCGGTCGGCATTTCCGCGATCGTCAAGGCGCTCGACAAGGTCGAGGCCAAGGCCAAGAAGATCGCGGCCCATCTCCTCGAAGCCGCCGAAGGCGACATCGTGTTCAAGGACGGAAAGTTTTCCGTCACGGGCACCGACAAGTCGGTGGAGTGGGGTGCGCTCGCGCTGCAGGCCTACGTCGCGCACAAGTTCCCGACCAGCGAAATCGAACCGGGACTGAAGGAAGGCGCGTTCTACGATCCGACCAACTTCACGTTCCCGGCCGGCTGCCACATCTGCGAGGTCGAGATCGATCCGGACACCGGCGTGACGCAGATCATGGCCTGGACCGCGGTTGACGACTTCGGCACCATTATCAATCCGATGATCGTCGAGGGCCAGGTTCACGGCGGGGTCGCACAGGGTGTCGGCCAGGCGCTGCTCGAGCACACGGTCTATGACGACAAGGGCCAGCTCGTGTCGGGCTCGTACATGGACTACGCCATGCCGCGCGCCGACAACCTGCCATCGCTCAAGGTCGGTACGACTTTCACACGGTGTCCATCGAACCCGCTCGGCATCAAGGGTTGCGGCGAGGCTGGCGCGATTGCAGCACCCGCGGCGGTGATGAACGCGATCACCAACGCCATCGGCACGGAGAAAATCAACATGCCTGCGACGCCACAAAACGTCTGGGCATCCATTCAACGGGTCAACATGGGCCGCAAGGCGGCTGAGTAGAAATTTTCTCATCCTGAGGAGCCGGCGAAGCCGGCGTCTCGAAAGGATGAGACAATGAAAATCCTCACCCTTCGAGACGGCCCCGCGGGCCTCCTCAGGGTGAGGCCACGAGCAGACGGAAGAGATCAGGAGGGTTCGATGTACGCTTTCACCTATCACCGCGCGAGCGGACTGCGCCAGGCAAGCAACATGCTCGGCAAGCTCGAGGATCCGAAGCTCCTGGCCGGCGGGCAAACGCTGCTGCCGACCATGAAGCAGCGGTTGGCATCGCCGGCCAACATCATCGACCTCGGCCAGGTCGAAGGCATCGCGGACATCGAACTCAAGGGCCGCTCGCTCGTCATCGGCGCCATGGCCCGGCACGTCGATGTCGCCACCTCTGCCGTCGTCAAGGAAGCGATCCCCGCGCTCGCGGCGCTCGCCGGCATGATCGGCGACCCAGCCGTGCGATATTGCGGCACGATCGGCGGCTCGGTCGCCAATAACGATCCAAACGCCGACTATCCGGCGGCGGTCCTCGGCCTCGGCGCAACCGTTGTAACCTCAAAGCGCAAGATCCCGGCCGACGAATTCTTCAAGGGACTGTTCGAGACTGTACTCGAACCCGACGAGATCATCACCAAGATCAGCTTCCCGGTCGCCAAGAAGGCCGGCTACTACAAGTTCAAGAACCAGGCTTCGCGCTTCGCCCTCGTTGGCGTGTTCGTCGCCAAGCGGCCCTCGGAGATCCGCGTCGCCGTCACTGGCGCCGGCGCCTCGGGCGTGTTCCGCGTCAAGTCGTTCGAGGAGGCGCTCAAAAAGCGGTTCTCGCCAAAGTCGCTCGACGGCCTCACCATCCCGGCAACGGGGCTCGCCAGCGATATCCACGGCGGTGCCGAGTACCGCGCCCACCTTGTGGGCGTGTGCGCGCGGCGCGCGGTCGAAGCGGCGGGCTGAGATCTCGGGCACCGAACCGTTAATGACGCGACCCCCGGGCGCAGCCTCGGGGGTCTGTCGTTTCGGGGGTCCAGCCATGCTCCCGCCCGCCGGATTTTGAAGCCGCGGGATTAGGGCTTATATGCAGTCCGGCATACCCATTCCTTGCTGGCAATCCCGAGGGCCGGAGCTTCATTCGTGAAAACACCTGCAAAACCGGTCCCGGTGCCGGCATCGATCGACGACACGCTCAAGTTATTGGCTGGCGCCGACTATCTTGCAGACCGCTCGCTCGCGACTGTGCTGTTTCTCGCGCTGAAAATGGGACGGCCGCTGTTTCTCGAAGGCGAGGCCGGCGTCGGCAAGACCGAGATCGCCAAGGTCTTGTCGACGACCCTGGGGCGGCGGCTGATCCGGCTGCAATGCTACGAAGGCCTCGACGTTTCTGCGGCGGTCTATGAGTGGAACTACGCCGCGCAGATGATCGCGATCCGGCTGGCGGAAGCCGAAGGCGCGGTTGACCGGGCGCGCCTTTCTCACGACGTGTTTTCCGAGCAGTACCTGATCAAGCGGCCGCTCTTGCAGGCGCTCGATCCCAATACCGCCGGCCCGCCGGTGCTCTTGATCGACGAACTCGATCGCACCGACGAAGCGTTCGAAGCGTTCCTGCTCGAAGTCCTCGCCGACTTCCAGGTGACGATCCCCGAATTGGGCACCGTGAAGGCGGAGCATCCGCCGATCGTTGTGGTCACATCGAACCGCACGCGCGAAATCCACGATGCGCTTAAGCGCCGCTGCCTTTACCACTGGGTCGGCTATCCCAATGCCGAACGCGAACTCAAGATCGTGCAGGCCAAGGTTCCCGGCATCGGCAAGAAATTGTCGCAGGAAATCGTGCATTTCGTGCAGGCGCTGCGCAAGGAAGACCTTTTCAAATTACCGGGCGTCGCCGAGACGCTGGATTGGGCGACCGCGCTCACCGAACTCGACGCCGTCGCGCTCGATCCGGCGACGGTTTCGGATACACTCGGCGTGCTCCTCAAATATCAGGACGACATCGCGCGCATTGAAGGCTCGAAAGCGAGCGAACTGATCAACCAGGTGCGCGCGGAGATGCGGGCGGCGGAGTAGGGCGATGCAGCCAGCCGGCCGGCTTGCCGAAAACATCGTGTATTTCGCGCGCGCGCTGCGCGTCGCCGGCATTCCGGTGGGGCCGGGCTCCGTGCTCGACGCGCTTGCGGCGGTGCGCACCGCCGGCGTCGGCACGCGCGACGATTTCTACTGGACGCTGCACTCCGTGTTCGTGAAGCGCCACGAGCAGTCGATCCTGTTCGACCAGGCGTTCCGGATATTCTTCAAGCGCCGCGGTTATCTCGAGCAGCTCATGAGCATGACCATGCCGCAGATCGAAGGCATGCCGCATGAGCCGGCGAAGCCGGCATCGCAGCGGGTGCAGGAGGCGCTATTCGCGGGGCTGGGTGACAAATTGCAGCGCGAGATTCAGGAAGTCGAGATCGACATGCGGCTCACGGTCTCGGATCAGGAGGTGCTGCAGAAAAAAGATTTTGCGCAGATGACCGCCGCCGAAGTCGCTGCCGCCAAGGACGCGATGCGGCGGCTGGTGCTGCCGCTCGACGACATCAGGACTCGCCGCCTCGCGCCCAACCGCCGCGGCCGCCTCATCGACATGCGCCGAACCTTGCGCGCCAGCATGAAGGGCGGCGGTTCCTTCATCGATCTGCGTTATCTCGGGCCCAGGACCAAGAAGCCGCCGATCGTGGCGTTGCTCGACATTTCCGGCTCGATGACCGACTACACGCGGCTGTTCCTGCACTTTTTGCATGCCATCACCGACGCCAGAAAGCGCGTGCATTCGTTCCTGTTCGGCACGCGCCTGACCAACGTCACGCGCGCGCTCAAAGCCAAGGATCCCGACGAGGCGCTGGCGGCTTGTTCGGCGAGCGTGCTCGATTGGTCGGGCGGCACGCGGATTGCGAGTTCGTTGCATGCCTTCAACAAGCAGTGGGCGCGGCGGGTGCTGACCCAGGGTGCGATTGTCCTGTTGATCACCGACGGGCTCGAGCGCGACCCCGACGACCGCCTGGCGTTCGAGATTGACCGGCTGCACCGCTCGTGCCGGCGGCTGATCTGGCTCAATCCATTGCTGCGCTACGAGGGTTTCGAGGCCAAGGCCAAGGGCATCCAGACCATCCTGCCGCACGTCGACGAATTCCGGCCGGTCCACAATCTTGAATCGCTCGGCGAGCTCTGCCGTTCGTTGTCGGTGCCGGGCGGCAGGGCCGCCGAGGGCAGGGCCCGGATCGCCAGGACCGAGGCTGAAAGGGCCGCCTAGGATGTGATCCCGAAAAGTCCTGCAACTTTTCGAGATCACACCCAAAATCAAAATGTGAGGACCGCAGGCCGATTGAACCAGGGTTGACCGCACTCTAGCCGGTGCGTTGCCGAAGCCGCCGCCGCAACCCATATTGAGCGGACTGAACGATGGAGACGACCATGCTCGCGCGCGACGAAGATATCCTGAAGGCAGCCGAGGATTGGCGAAAGGCGGGACGCGGCGTTGCGCTCGCGACCGTGGTCGAGACCTGGGGTTCGGCGCCGCGGCCGGTGGGCTCCAATCTGGTGATCGACGACCAGGGCAATTTTCTCGGCAGCGTCTCCGGCGGCTGCGTCGAAGGCGCCGTCGTTTCCGAAGCCATCGATGTCATTGAGAGCGGCAAGCCGAGAACGCTGGAATTCGGCGTCGCGGACGAGACCGCCTGGAAGGTCGGGCTTTCCTGTGGCGGCACCATCCGGGTTTACGTTGAAAAGGTCGATTGACGGTTCATGCATCTCGATATCCTCAAGTCGCTGAACGCCGAGCGCGCCGCGCGCCGCGCGGCGGTGGTCGTCACCGATGTCGCCAGCGGCGCGCAGCGCTTCGTCAAGGCGACCGATGTCGCCGGCGATTCCCTGCGCGAACTCCTTGAAAGCCATCTGCGCAGCGGCAAGAGCGGCATGGAGGAGATGCCGCAAGGCAAGGTATTCCTCACCGTGCATGTGCCGCCGCCGAAGCTTGTCATCATCGGCGCCGTTCACATCAGTCAGGCGCTGGCGCCGATGGCGGCGCTGCTCAACTATGACGTCACGATTATCGATCCCCGCACGGCGTTCGCGACGCCGGAGCGTTTCCCCGGCGTCAAGCTGCTCGCCGAATGGCCGGACGCGGCGTTGCCGCCGCTCGGGGTCGACCGCTACACCGCGTTTGTGGCCTTGACGCACGATCCGAAAATCGACGATCCGGCGCTGGCGCACGCGCTGGCGCGCGACTGCTTCTATATCGGCGCGCTCGGCTCGAAAAAAACTCACGCGCGCCGCATCGAGCGGCTGAAAGGGCAGGGCGTCGGCGAGGCCGCGCTGGCGCGCATTCATGCTCCCATCGGCCTGCGCATCGGCGCGGTGTCGCCGCCGGAAATCGCGGTTTCCATCCTTGGCGAAATCACCGCGGATCTGCGCCTGCCGCCGGAACAGAACCCGTGAAATTCGGCCCCGTATCTCCGCTCGACGCGGAAGGCGGGATCGTCGTCCATTCGATCCGCACGGGAAGCCTCGTGCTCAAGAAGGGCACGCGGATCGGCGCCGCCGAAATCGCGGCGTTGCAGGCCGCCGGTATCGCCAGCGTCACCGTCGCCAAACTTGAGCCGGGCGATATTTCCGAAGATCAGGCGGCGCGCGAAATCGCGGCGGCGATCGCAGGCGACGGCGTGCGCGTCGATCGCGCGTTCACCGGCCGCGCCAATTTGTTTGCGGACAGCGGCGGCGTGCTGGTGGTTGATCGCGAAGCGATCGACCGGCTCAACGAGGTCGATTCCGACATTACGCTGGCAACGCTCGATGCGTTTGCGCCGGTGGTGCCCGGCAAGATGATCGCGACCGTCAAGATCATCCCGTTTGCCATTGGCGGCGCGGCGCGCGATGCGGCGCTGGCGGTGGCGCGCGCCGCCGGGCCGCCGGTGCGCATCGCGCCCTACGTCATCCGCAAGGTCGGCGTCGTCTCGACGCTGTTGCCGGGTCTTGCCGACAAGGTGATCGAGAAGACGCTGCGCGTCACCGCCGACCGGCTGGCGCCGGGCGGTGCAAAGATCGTGGCCGAGCGGCGCGTACCGCACGAAACCGCGGCATTGGCGCGCGCGCTGGGAGAAGTGTTCGGCGCCGGCGCCGAGCTTGCCATCGTCTTCGGCGCTTCCGCGATCGCCGACCGGCGCGATGTCATCCCCGCAGCGGTCGAGGCGGTCGGCGGCCGCATCGAGCATTTCGGCATGCCGGTCGATCCCGGCAATCTGATGCTGGTCGCGTCCGCCGATGGACGCCCGATTCTCGGTGCGCCCGGCTGCGCGCGTTCGCCTAAGGAAAACGGCTTCGACTGGGTGCTGGCGCGGCTTTTGTGCGGCCTGCCGGTGACGGGGCGCGACA
>JBGPOB010000021.1:0-20061 GCA_041487815.1 Xanthobacteraceae bacterium
GCCCCCTTCGCGTGTAAAGAAGCCGTGCCGAATTCCGGCGATGCCGGCGAGATTATGCGCCTGCAACATCATGGAAGGATCAGCCTTCCTGCGCGTGCCGCGCACGCGCTTCCGACGGCACGTCTGCATCGAAGCCCGGCAGCGCCGCAAGCTTGGGATGCGCGAGCCCCAATACCTTGAACAACCGGCCCATCCCGGTTGCACTCTGGTTGGTCAGCCGATCGAGCGCGTCATCGATGGCACGCTTCGCCGCGGGACTGGCCTTGGCCTTGAGCGCTTCGGCGCGCTTGTCAATGCCGAGGCGGCGCAGGAATGTCGCCTGTTCGACGGGCCCGAAGACGCGTGCGTCCATTGCAGCCGCGGCACCGGCGAGGGCATCAAAATCAACATGCGCGGTGAGATCGGCGTGACCGGGAGCCGCGAGCGGATCGTCGAAGCGATGACCGCGCACGGCCTGGAACGTGTCGCCGACCTCGCTGCGCACATGGCCATAGTCGATGATCAGCGCTACGCCCGCGTCGGCAACGCGCCGCCCCAGTTCCAACGCAATATGGTTGGAGCGCCATTCGAAGATCGCGCCGATCGGTGCATCGCGTAGGGTCAGAGGGACGGTTTGCTCGAACGACCGCAATGGCTCGCGCGCGATCGCAAAGCGGAGCTCGCCGTGCGCGTCGAGTTCAACGGTGCGCTCGTGCCACCCGTCCGCCTGGCAGATTGCCTGGTTGATTGGGAGCGCATCGAAGAACTCATTGGCCAGATAGATCGCCGGTGTGGTCGGCACTTCGCGCAGCGAGGTGTGCCAGGCGATGGTCTTGCCGAGATCGCCGAGTTTCTGGCGCTGGCGATCGCGCAGCGCCGGACTGGTCTCGACGAGATGAACCGTGATCGCCGCGTCGAATTCCGGCGCAATTCGTGCGGCGCGAAGTGCATCCGCCATCATGGTGCCGCGGCCGGGCCCAAGCTCGACGATATTGATTGCGCCCGGCGCACCCATCATGCGCCATACCGCCGCCGCCCATAGCCCGATCAGTTCGCCGAACATCTGGCTGATTTCGGGCGCGGTGATGAAATCGCCGGCTTCGCCGAGCGGATCGCGGGTCGCGTAATAGCCGTGCACCGGGTGCGTCAGGCATCGCGCCATGTAGTCGGCGATCGGCATCGGGCCGACGATGCGGATGAGGCGCTTGATTTCGGTCTCGAGCGGGTGCGCGTCGGTCGCCATCACGAAGGTCGGGTCTTGCGAAGCGCCGCGAGTGCAAAGGCCGCGCCGGCGACCAGCAGCGGTACCGACAGGAGCATTCCCATTGTCATGCCGCCCCACAGGAAACCCAGCTGAGCGTCGGGTTCGCGGAACGCTTCACCGAACGACCGGAACAGGGCGTAGAATATTGCAAACAGGCCGATGACGAGTCCGGGCCGCCGCAGCGCGCCGGCGCGAATGGCGATCGCCAGCACGCAAAACAACAATAATCCCTCGAGCGCCGCTTCGTAAATCTGGCTGGGGTGACGGGGCAGCGGTCCGGCGCCCGGAAATACCATCGCCCACGGAACATCGGCAGGACGGCCCCAGAGTTCGCCGTTGATGAAATTCGCCAGCCGCCCGAGAAACAGCCCGATCGGTCCGACAGCGCAGGTAATATCGCCGAGCGACAGGATCGGGATGCCGCGGTAGCGCGCAAACAACACGACCGCCAGGACGCAGCCGACAAAGCCGCCGTGGAACGACATGCCGCCTTTCCATACTTCGAAGATTTCCTGGGGACGGGCGATGAAATGCTCGAAATTGTAGAAGACGACATAGCCGGTCCGCCCCCCAAGAATGATGCCAAGCGTGACCCAGACGATAAAGTCATCGTAATCGTTGACCGTCAGCGGCGCCGAGCCTCCCCAATACTTCGATGTGCGAATGATCGAGCGGGCGTAGACCCAGCCCAGGATGATACCGACGATATACGCGAGCGCGTACCAGCGGATCGCGAACGGCCCGACACTGACGAGAACCGGGTCGATGGCCGGGAACGGGAGGACTAGGAACGGCATCGCGCTTCCTCGGTGCCCATCTTGCGGCTGAGCGGACGGATCGCCATTGTTTCGTCTGGTACGCTTTGCTGAATACGCGACCCGCTGACCTCGACACAAGCCGGCCGGAGAAAATCCATGGTGCAGACGACGAATCGCTTTTTCGACGAATTGGCTCGCTTGTTGAACGATGCAGGCGGGGTTGCGCAAGGCGTCCGCCGCGAATTCGACACGCTGTTCCGGACGCAGGCGGAGCGCATGCTGCGTGATCTTGACGTGGTGTCGCGCGAGGAGTTCGAGGCCGTCAAGGAAATGGCGCGGCTGGCGCGCGAGGAAAACGAAGCGCTAAAGGCGCGAGTAGCCGTGCTGGAAGCCAAGGCGGGGTCGGCCTAGCGGCACGAGGCTGGCCCGCTCGCATTGCGGAAGCGGACCGACCGATCACCGCACAATAAAGCCTAACGTGTTGGCACGCCGTGGCACTTCAAATGCGCGGTTTGCTTGTCAAGCCCGCATCCGCCGTCTATAAGCCCGCGCAAACGCAGCTTCATCGACACCCCTGGAGGTTGGCCGCGTTGCCGGCCGCCGGGTCACCGGCTATTCCCGAAACGACATGTAAGATCAAGGATTTGACAATGGCGACCGTTATGGAGCTGAAGGCGACGGTGCGTCCGCAGGCCGGCAAGGGGGCCGCCCGGGCCGTGCGTCGCGAAGGCCGCGTGCCGGGCGTGATCTACGGCGACCAGCAACCCCCGCTTTCCATTTCCGTCGATAGCGCGGATCTGAAGCAGCGCATCTTCGCAGGCCGTTTTCTGACGACGCTCTATGACGTCGTCGTCGAAGGCGCCAAACACCGCGTCATCCCGCGCGATTTTCAGCTCGACCCGGTGCGCGACAATCCCGTGCATGTGGATTTCATGCGGCTCGGCGAAAACGCGACCATTCGCGTGCGCATCCCGATCCATGTCGTCAATGCCGATCAGTCGCCGGGCATCAAGCGCGGCGGCACGGTCAATATCGTTACCCACACGCTCGAAGTCGTGTGCGCGGCGGACGCAATTCCGGAAGCCATCGATGTTGATATTTCGAGCCTCGAAATCAGCCATTCAAAACATTTGAGCGATGTAACGCTGCCTTCCGGCGTTCGCGCGCTGGTGCATACCGACGCGACGCTCGTCACCGTCGTGCCGCCGTCGGGCTATGCGGAAGAGCTCAAGGCTGCTGCCGAAGCCGCTGCCGCCGCGGCTGCCGCTGCCGCCGCCGCCGAGGCCGCGGGCGTGCTGCCCGAAGGCGCTCCCGCCGCGCCCGGCGCCGCGCCCGTCACGGCACCCGGAGCCGCTCCCGCCGCCGGTCCCGGTGCGCCGGCTCCCGGCGCGGCCGAGAAGAAGTGATCCGCGGCGCGGTTTGACCCATGCGCCTCTTTGTCGGGCTCGGGAACCCGGGGGCGCGACACGCCGGCAACCGCCACAACGTCGGCTTCATGGCCGTGGAGGCGATCGCGCGCCGCCATGGCATTCGTCCCTGGCGGCGCCGCTTTCAGGGCGTGGCGGCCGAGGGCGCGATTGGTCCGGAGAAAGTGCTGCTGCTGCTGCCGGGCACGTTCATGAACGAATCCGGCCGCGCCGTTGCGGAGGCGGCGCATTTCTACAAGCTCTCGCCCGGTGACGTTGTCGTGTTCCACGACGAGATTGACCTGGCGGAGGTGAAGGTGCGGGTTAAGGCCGGCGGCGGCATCGCCGGCCACAATGGATTGCGCTCGGTGACCGCGCACATCGGCAACGACTACCGACGCGTACGCATCGGGATCGGGCATCCCGGCGACAAGGATCTGGTCTACGCCTATGTGCTGAGCGACTTCGCCAAGAGCGAGCACGTTTGGGTTGCGGCGCTGTGCGACATCATCGCCGACAACGCCGAACTGTTGGCGCGCGGTGAGGACGCGAGCTTTCAAAACAAGGTGCATCTGGCGATGCAGGCCAAGGGATTTCTTCAGCGCGAGCCGGACGCCGAAGATGTCGATCCTGCGGGCGAATGATCGAACTTTGACAAGGCAAGAAAATATAAATGGGATTCAAGTGTGGAATTGTGGGCTTGCCGAATGTTGGCAAATCGACGCTGTTCAATGCGCTGACCGCAACCGCCGCGGCGCAGGCGGCGAACTATCCATTCTGCACCATCGAACCCAACGTTGGCGACGTGGCGGTGCCCGATCCGCGGCTTGAGCAGTTGGCGAAGCTCGCCAAATCCGCGCAGATCGTGCCGACCCGCCTGATCTTTGTCGATATCGCGGGCCTGGTGCGCGGCGCCTCCAAGGGCGAGGGCCTCGGCAACCAGTTCCTCGCCAACATCCGCGAGGTCGACGCCATTGCCCATGTCGTGCGCTGCTTCATAGACAGCGATGTCACGCACGTCGAGGGCAAGATCGATCCGATCGCCGATATCGAAACGGTCGAGACCGAATTGATGCTCGCCGACCTCGACAGCCTGGAGCACCGCGTCGAGGGGCTCGAGAAAAAAGCGCGCGGCGGCGACAAGGAAGGCCGGGAATTGCTCGATCTTGTCAACCGCACGCTGGCATTGCTGCGCGACGGCAAGCCCGCGCGGCTGGTCGAGCGCAAGCCCGAGGAGGAGAAATCCTTCCGCGCGCTCGGCCTGCTGACTGTTAAACCGGTGCTCTATGTGTGCAATGTCGACGAGGCGTCCGCCGCCCCCGGCAATACCTATTCGCGCAAGATCGAGAAACGCGCGAAACAGGAAGGCGCCGGCTGCGTGGTGATCTCTGCCAAGATCGAATCGGAAATCGCCGTGCTGCCGGCGGAAGAGCGCGCGGACTATCTCACCGCGGTCGGTCTTAGCGAGCTGGGTCTCGACCGGCTGATCCGCGCCGGCTACGCGCTGCTCGATCTCGTGACCTTCTTTACCGCGGGTCCGAAGGAGACACGCGCCTGGACCGTCACCCGCGGCACGCGTGGTCCGCAGGCCGCGGGCGCCATTCACACCGATTTCGAGCGCGGCTTCATCCGCGCAGAAACCATTGCCTACGATGATTATGTTGCGCTGGGTGGCGAGGCGGGAGCGCGCGATGCCGGAAGGCTGCGGCTGGAGGGCAAGGATTATATCGTTGCCGACGGCGACGTGATGCACTTCCGGTTTGCGACGTAAGCGACCGCCGCAGAATCACCCGTTCCCGCGAGACGCGCGCAAGCGCGTCCACCCCAGGATGAGGCGATTCTTCGAATCCGCCTGGTGGGGTGCCTTGCGACAGTGCGCGCCTCAAACCATGCGGCCCACACGCGAAATTTCAAATAGGCTCTAACGACGCCCGCCAGCGCGCTACATCTCGGCGCGGTTGCGCAGCGCGCTTAGGTGCTCGTTGATCCGGAACATGATCAGCACAAACTCCGCGCCGATGCGCGCAGCCAGAATGGCCGCGAATGCCCCCACAATGCTGACGATCGCCATGATGATCCCGCCGATCGGGCTGAACTGCATCAGTTGCAGGGCGGACACGATGCCTGCGAGGCCGGCAATCGCCGAGACGAGCACCGCCAGCCAGTAAAATACCCTGATGATCGAAGGCGTGATGAACCTTTCCCATTGGAACAGATCACGGACGTCGAACATGTGGGTCCCCCCTTTTGGCGGAATCGTCCTGGCACCCGGATCGAGAGTGCCCGGCAATGCATGGGTGGTCAACGGAGTGGAATTTGACGCCGGCGGCGCCACCGCCTACGGAGCGGGCGTGCTGCCGGTACTACGAGGACAAAGTGCCGAAACTTTATTTCGAAGACTTCGCGGCCGGGCAGATCACCGAATACGGCGACCTGCTGGTCACGGCCGAGGAGATCAAGGCGTTCGCGGCCGAATTCGATCCGCAGCCGATGCACCTCGACGAAGAGGCCGCACGGAAAACGCTGGTCGGCGGCTTGTGCGCCTCGGGTTGGCACACCTGCTGCATGATGATGCGGATGGTGGTCGATGGATTCATCCGCGACTCCTCGTCGATGGGCGCGCCGGGCGTCGAGGAAATCCGCTGGCTCGTGCCGGTGCGCCCGGGCGATCGTTTGCGCGCGCGCGTGACGGTATTGGAAACGCGCGAGCCGCGCAGTCGCCGTAATTTCGGCTTCGTGCGATCGCGCTTCGATATGCTGAATGCGGACGACGCCGTAGTCATGCAGTCGACCTCGAGCCTGATGTTCGGACGGCGGACGCCGCGTGCTACTCCGGACGCGACGTGAAAATTGGTCGCCCGATGCGGTACTTCGAAGACATCAAGGTTAGCGAGCGCCGTGAGCTTGGCAGCCACACATTCAATGCCGGCGAGATCATCGCGTTTGCCAGGAAATTCGATCCGCAGCCGTTTCATATCGACGAGGCGGCGGCCGCGCGCTCGCATTTCGGAAAGCTGTGCGCATCGGGCTGGCACACGTCCGCCCTCTGCATGCGCCACATCGTCGATGCCAATCAACGCGAGGACGAGGCGCGGCGCGCGCGCGGCGAGCCGGTCGCAAACAGCGGGCCGTCGCCCGGGGTTCGCGACGTGCAATGGATCAAGCCGGTCTACGTCGGCGACACGATTTCGTTTGCATCCGAGATCGTGGAAGTGCGTGCTTCTTCGCGCGCGGGCCTCGGCCTTGTCGTGACGCGAAGCACCGGCACCAATCAGCACGGCGAACTGGTTTACTCGGTGCAAGGTGCGGTGTTTGTCGAGCGGCGCCCCGGTGGCGATCGACCATAAGATCGAAGCGCGTTGACTTCAGCCGCCATTGACCACGCAGCTTGTCCCCGGACGGCAGCGCAATTTCTGGCACCTGTGGCTTGCGGCCTTTGCGGCATGCACTTAATTATCGTGGCAGGAACACCTTACCCTAGCGCGCGTGAACCTCGCCATGGAACCGCTCAAGCTCGTCGTTCTCGACAAGGACGACCTCCAAATCGCATCGGCCCATCTGCAGGATGCCATCCTCAGCGTCGGCGACATCGTCTGGCAGCCGGCGCAGAAGCGACTGGTCATTGCTCTCAACCGGTTTGATTGGGAGCACGCGTCAGACGCGGTCTCGCAGTATCATCGTCGGCGTACCGCGCTGCGCTTTGAGCGGGTCAATGCGCTCAAGTCACAAAGGATCAACCGCGCCGCCCCAGATGCCGTGCTTAATCTTCTGGCAGTTGAATTTTCCGAAACCGATCCGCCTGGAGGTTGCGTGACGCTGATGTTTTCCGGCGGCGGCGCCTTGCGCCTTGACGTCGAGTGCCTGGAGGCGGAACTCGCCGATCTCGGGCCGGAGTGGGCAACCCCGCGGCGCCCGGGGCATACGGACGACGTCGCCGACCGCCGGGGTTGACGGCCCGGTGCTGGCGCGTCATTGACGCTGGCAACCCGCCCAGGACCGCCCCATGCCGATCCGCCTTGATACGCGCAGCGCCGATTTTTCCGCCGGATTTTCCGCGTTTCTCGGCACCAAACGCGAAACGGCAGCGGACGTGGAAGCCGCCGTTCGTGCGATCATCGCTGATGTCGTGGCGCGCGGCGACCGAGCGCTCATCGAACTCACGAAGAAATTCGACCGCGTGGAACTGTCGCCGCGCGATCTGCGCGTCGCGACTGCCGAAATCGACGCGGCGCCCGGGCGCTGCGACCCGCGCGCCGTCGACGCGCTCAAATTCGCGCGCGACCGGATCGAGGCCTATCATCGGCGCCAGCTACCAAAGGACGAACGTTTCACCGACGCGCTCGGCGTCGAACTCGGATATCGATGGACGGCGATCGGCGCGGTCGGCCTCTACGTGCCCGGAGGCACGGCGGCCTATCCCTCGTCGGTGCTGATGAACGCAGTCCCTGCGAAAGTCGCGGGCGTGGCGCGCGTTGTGATGGTAGTACCGGCGCCGGACGACAATCTTAATCCGCTGGTACTGACGGCGGCAAAGCTCGCCGGCGTGGACGAGGTCTACCGCGTCGGCGGTGCGCAGGCGATCGCGGCGCTTGCGCATGGGACCGCGACGATCAAGCCCGTCGACAAGATCGTCGGCCCCGGCAACGCCTACGTCGCCGCCGCCAAGCGCATGGTGTTCGGAACCGTCGGCATCGATATGATCGCCGGCCCGTCCGAAGTCTTGATCCTTGCCGACGGCGGCGCCAATCCGGAATGGATCGCCGCCGATCTTCTGGCGCAGGCGGAGCACGACGTCGCCGCGCAATCGATCCTTGTGACCGACAGCGCCGAACTTGCTGGCGCCGTCGAAAAGGCGGTGCTGGCGCAGGTGAAACTTCTTCCGCGCGCCGATACGGCATCCGCGTCGTGGCGGGATTTTGGTGCCGTCATTCTGGTGCGGACTCTCGCCGACGCGGTGCAGTTGATCGACTCGATTGCACCCGAGCATCTTGAGATCATGGCCCCGGACGCCGATGGTTTGGCGCAGAAAATTCGCAACGCCGGCGCGATATTTCTGGGCGCGCATACACCCGAAGCGATCGGCGATTACGTCGGCGGGTCGAACCATGTATTGCCGACGGCGCGTTCGGCGCGCTTTTCATCCGGGCTCGGCGTTCTCGATTTCATGAAGCGGACGTCGATTCTTCGTTGCGGACCGGATCAACTTGCCGCGCTCGCGCCCGCCGCCATCGCGTTGGGCGAGGCGGAAGGGCTTGTCGCGCATGCGCGATCCGTCTCGCTGCGGCTCAACCGGCGATGAACGGGGATTCTTCCTCTTCAAGCGGGCCAAACCTGATCAGGGTGACGCTCGACGAGAATTCGATCGGCCGCTCCAATCCGGACATCGAGCACGAGCGCGCCGTCGCCATTTACGACCTGCTCGAAGACAACGTGTTCCAGCCGCTGGGGCACGAAGGCGGGCTGTTCGCGCTGCATTTGTCGATCGTTGACAATCGTCTCGTTTTCGAGATCCAGCGCGCGGACGGCGCGCCCGTCATCGCGCACTATCTGTCACTGACGCCGCTGCGCCGCATCGTCAAAGACTATTTCATGGTCTGCGACAGTTACTATCAGGCGATCCGCACTGCCAGCGCGAGCCACATCGAGGCCATCGATATGGGCCGCCGCGCGCTTCACAATGAAGGTTCGGAACTGCTGGCCGAACGGCTCAAAGACAAGATTGCGATGGACGTCGACACTGCGCGCCGGCTGTTTACGCTGATCAGCGTTCTGCACTGGAAAGGCTGAGTGATGGCGCCGCGCGGCGTGCCACAGGCTGTGTTGTTTGCCTGCGGGCTCAACGCGGTGCGCTCGCCCATGGCCGCCGGGCTATTCAAGCACCTGTTCGGTGCAAGCGTCTATGTCGGATCCGCGGGCGTGCGCAAGGGCGAGCTGGATCCCTTCGCCGTCGCGGTCATGGAGGAACTCGGACTTGATATCGCAAAGCATCGGCCTGCGACATTCGACGAACTCGAAGACTGGGAAGGTCTCAACTTCGATGTGATCATTACGCTCTCACCCGAGGCGCATCATAAGGCTCTCGAACTGACGCGTACGATCGCTGCCGAGGTTGAGTACTGGCCGACCATCGATCCGACCGATGCCGGAGCCGGACGCGATCAACGCCTGGACGCATATCGCGCGGTGCGCGACCAGCTTCTGACGCGCATCAAGGCGCGGTTCGCCTCACCGATCGGAAATGAATAGGGCCGCGCGCGGGTTGACACCGGATCGCTGAGCATCGCTGCCGCCTGTTGTGATCGGGGGCGGATTCCGCTAGGTTCCGCGCCCAATCACGCAAGCTCAAATCGGAACCTTGAGCCGACGCCTACCGCGATCAAACTGGACTATCGATGGTGAAGGAAGAACTCCTCGAATTTCCCGGTATCGTGACGGAACTGCTGCCGAACGCCACCTTCCGCGTCAAGCTCGAGAATGACCACGAAATCATTGCACATACCGCGGGGCGCATGCGCAAGAATCGCATCCGCGTGCTGGCCGGTGACAAGGTTCTTGTGGAGATGACACCCTATGATCTGAACAAGGGCCGCATCACCTACCGGTTCAAGTAGAGTTCGCGTTCGGGAGTGGTTGCCGACCGCATTGATCAAGGTCCGTTCCGCAACGACAACAGAGCAGATGATCGGCCGTCCAAAACTCGTACTCGCTTCCGGTTCGCCGCGCCGCCTCGCGCTGATCAATCAGGCTGGTATTGAGCCGGATCTGTTGCTGCCCGCCAATGTCGCGGAGACGCCGCAGCGCGGCGAACTGCCGCGTGCCTGCGCGAACCGCCTCGCGCGCGCCAAGGCCGAGGCCGCGCTGGCCAGCGTGCGCGCCGACGAGGAATTGAAGGGCGCCTACATTCTTGCCGCCGACACCGTTGTCGCCGTCGGGCGCCGCATCCTGCCCAAGGCCGAATTGCTCGACGAAGCCGCACAATGTCTGCGCTTACTGTCGGGGCGGAACCATCGCGTTTACACCGGGCTTTGCCTGGTGACGCCGCGCGGCGGATTTCGCCAGCGGCTGATCGAAACCCGCGTGCGCTTCAAGCGGCTGTCGGCAGAAGACTTGGAAGCCTATCTTGCCTCCGGCGAATGGCGCGGGAAGGCCGGAGGCTATGCTGCGCAGGGATTGGCAGGCACCTTCATCGTCAAGTTGGTCGGGTCCTACACCAACGTGGTCGGGTTGCCGCTCTACGAGACCGCGACCCTGCTCGGCGGGGAGGGCTTCCCGGTTCACTTCGGTTGGCTCAATGCGGTCTGACGGCGACCCTGCCGCACGCACGGATGCATTCGCGCCATGACCGCGTCGGTTACGCCGCGAGCCTGCGTGATTTGCGGCAAGCCGCAGGTGGGTCGTCACAAGCCGTTCTGTTCGAAACGCTGTGCGGATGTCGACCTGCATCGCTGGTTCACGGGCGCCTATTCCGTACCGGTGGTAGAGGAAGCGGACGAGGATGGTGGCGCAGCTTCCGCCTCCGACGAAGAACCGTCGTGACGCCGGCCCTGCCGCCGCGCCGCCGGTTGTGGACAGGCCCTATGCGAGTCACTATAACGCCCGCGCTCGCGACCGCGCGCGGTCCGGCGCCCAGGTAGCTCAGTTGGTAGAGCACGTGACTGAAAATCACGGTGTCGGTGGTTCAATTCCGCCCCTGGGCACCAACGTTCAAACTCGGATTTGATTCTGCTTAGTTTTATTCTGAAAAATGTCCCACCCAAGAAAGTGGAATCAAACCCTGTCTACTTTTGACAGCAAGCGGACTATCACTGCGTCCAATGTCCGCTCTTAGGTGCACAGCGGACGTCAGGGTGCATTGTTGGCCACGTCGGCTCTTGAGCCATTTCAGACGTGTGCAGTTGCAGTAATTGACACGTCTCAATCAGATCTGAAGGGCGCTCCTTCTAACATCGAACGATCCTAATCTGCCGGTCGCCGCCTTCCTCCGATCGGACCGTTATGGTCTCCTCACGATGGTGACAAGTCATGACGGGCGGCGGTGTTGGAGGAGGATTGCCTCCTTCGAGCAGGAGCACATCGTCGAAGGTTCCTCTGTAATAGTGGGGCAAGACTCCGGTGCCGATGACGCCAAGCGGGCCACGAGTGAAAGCGCGGGAATGCTGAAATATCGGCGCTCTTCCGACAAATCCCGGTCTCGCTGCAAAGGACGGGTGCACGCCCAATCCTGCGCCCCCCGATCTTGCTGCCAAATCAGCCGGGATCAGCAGTGATGTTGCAAAGCTCAGCAATGCGGCAATCCCGGCCGCGCGCATCCGATTGGACATAACACCAACTCCGTCCCATCGACTGCTTTAATATCGATTTCTCGACTTGAACAGCGAGACAAACGACGTCCGAAAGAACCATCGTATTTCGATAATCTTCGCTGGCGTAAGCGATTCGGTCACTGGACCAAAACGGCCCAATTTTTGGCATACCCCCCGCCTTGACAGGATCGATCAGAGTGGAATATTAATCAGACGTCTGATTATCTAACGGCCCACAGGTCGGATAGTCATGAGGTGTGACATGAGCGTCCGTTGGGATGCGGTTGTCGATTGCACCAGGCCCAGCATTTTCACGTCTCGAGCGTCTCCGCGGCGCGTAAGCGGTGAGGATGCCGGTCGCATTCAAGTCCAGGTGCGACTGTTCGGGGCATTGGCCTCGGTTAGCGCAGAACGCTCAATCGCGCTTGAACTCCCCACAACATCAACGATTGCCGACGTGTTTGCGCCGTTGTGCGAACGGTTGGGCGAACAGTTCGAGGCTGGCGCGCTCGACGACACCGGGAGAAAGCGCCGCAGTTGCAGGGTTTTTGTCGATGGCGTCCCGTTTGAGAGTCTGCAGGCGCCTCTCTGCACAAGCGCGCAACCAACTCAGATTGAAATCATCCTGCTGGTCGCCCCGGAGGGCGGATGAGCAGGCTAGCGCAGGAGATCTGCGATGAATGTCATAACGCCCCTACAATTCGAGCCCGCCCATAAAGACGACGCCTGGATTCCGTCGAGCTGCGCACTTTGTTACGGCACCTGTTCGATCATCGCCCACCGCGTCGGCGGCGTCGTGGTGAAGATCGAAGGGAACCCCGAAAGCGCCGTCGGAAAAGGACGGCTGTGCGGGAAGGGTGTCAGCGGCTTGATGAGCCATTATGACCCTAACCGGCTCACCCGACCGCTGCGCCGTACCAACCCGAAAAAGGGTTTAAACGAAGATCCGCGCTGGAAGGAAATCAGTTGGGACGAAGCGCTTGATGAAATCACAGAAGTATTAAGCAAGGTGCGCGCCGAAGATCCGCGCAAGCTCGTAGTCCAGCGCACAACCACCGTTACTGCAAGCCGGGTGCCGCTGCAGACGTTTGCGGCGGCATTCGGCACCCCGAATTTCTCGGTCTCGGGCGGCGGTCAGCACTGCGGCAATGGTGCTCACCTGATCAGCGGAATCATGCATGCGTCGTGGTCGATCGTGCCCGACTTCGAATACTGCAACTATGCGGTTTATTTCGGAGCTTCCAAGGGGCACTCGGCAGGTCATGCATCCTGCTCAAACATGGCCAAGGCGGCGGACGCTCGCGTGCGCGGCATGAAAATGGTCGTGATCGACCCACTGTGCAATTTCGCCGCGGCAAAGGCGACCGAGTGGGTGCCGCTGCGTGTCGGTACAGATGCCGCGCTCGCGCTCGGCATGGCTAACGTCATGGTCAATGAATTTGGAATTTATGACGGTCCCTATCTGCAAGCGAAGACGAATGCGGCCTATTTAATCGGTCCGGACAAGCTCTACGTTCGCGATCCAAAGAACAATCAGCCGCTGGTCTGGGACAAGCGCAGAAACAGCGCGCATTCGTACGACGAAGTACCGGCCGCGGACGCAGCGCTCGAAGGCGATTTCATTGTAGCCGGTACGTCCTGCCAGCCGGCGTTTCAACGCCTGCGTGAGCATCTGCGCAAATTTACCCCCAAATGGGCGGAGAAACATTCCGGGGTTCCGGCGACGACCGTTCGCCGGCTGGGCAAAGAGTTCGGCACCGAAGCGCGCATCGGTTCCACGATCGTCGTCGAAGGCGTGACCTTGCCGTATCGACCGGTCGCCGCGATTGCGTTTCGCGGCGCCCAAGGGCACATGAATTCTCTCTATAATTTCTATGCCGTCGATCTCCTCAATCACCTCGTCGGCGCTGCCGACGTTGTTGGCGGCTGCCTCGGCTTCAATCCAGCCTGCGAGGGCCACCCAGAAACCGGCAAGTTGCGCTACGTGCCGAGCGCGGGGCCCGACGGCCTCATGGTGACCGGTATGTGGATGGGTTACCACTATCCCTATCCGATAGGCGAACCGCGGATGCCAAAAAACCTGGGACTGCAGGATCTGTTCGTCCTCGGCATGACGTCTCCGTTCCTCGACTCGACCGACAGCGAGGAGATGTGGAGCAGGTTTGAAGTTCCATATCGTCCCGAAGTAATGGTCAACTTCGGCGCCAACATGCTGATGAGCATCGCCAACAAGGATGCGCTGGCGGCCTCGCTCGCCAGGTACAAGTTCATGATTTCATTTGACCTGTTTCTGACCGAGACCTCGAATTTCGCCGACATCGTCCTGCCGGACACCAGCTACCTGCAATCGGTCGATTCACGTTCGAACTTTCCGTTCATCTTCAGTCTGCCGGCAGGGATGGGCGAGTGGTGTTGGCCGATTCGCCAGACGGTGCTGCCGCCGGACGGCGAGCAGCGTCATTTTGCTCAGGTGCTGCTCGATATTGCCGATCGTGTGGGGTTCCGCGCCGATCTTAATGCTGCGTACAACGCCTCGCTTAATCTGCAAGCCCCTTATCGGCTGGCCGGCAATGCGTCCTACACGTATGAGCAGATTTGTGACACGGAACTGAAGAACAATTTCGGGCCGGAGCGCGGCCTCGATTGGTTCAAACAGCATGGCCTTATAAAATGGAAAAAGAAGCCGGAGGAGGTTTATTGGCGGCCGTTCGTCGACGTTCGCGTTCCGATCTATTGGGAGTTTCTGAAGCCGATTGGTGAGAAGCTCGCGGCGATCGCCGAGCCGCGCGGCCTCAAGATCCCGATGGAATATTACGATCCCCTGCCGGATTTTTTGCCATGCCGCTCGCATTGCTGCGAAAAACCGGGATTCGATTTCTTCGCCTTCTATTACCGCGACGTCATCCATACCAATAGCTTCACGATGGAGAACCCGTGGCTGGACGAGGCCGCGCAACTCGATCCCTTCTCGTATACGATCGCCATCAACGCCACGCAGGCCAAAATGCGCGGTCTCAAAGACGGTGAGATTGTCACTATCGAGAGCGAAACCGGGCGCAAGGTCGAGGGTCGCTTGAAGCTCACCGAGGGCATTCACCCGGAAGGCATCGGGATTGCCGCCATGTGCGGCCATTGGAGCAAGGGCATGCCGATCGCCAAGGACAAAGGCGTCTTCTTCAACGATCTCCTGGAAATCGACTGGGATCACATTGCCCCGACCAACAACAATCTTGATCTATGCGTTAAGGTTCGCGTTGTCCCCAAGGAGCGCGTGTCATGAGATGGGGCATGGTCATCGATCTCAAGCGGTGCATTGGCTGTTACGGTTGCCAGCTCGCGTGCAAGGCGGAGCACGGAACGCCGCCCGGCGTCTATTTCGCGCGCGTGCTCAAGCACGAGGAAGGCAATTATCCGACGGTGCGCCAGCTCGCGCTGCCGGTGCTGTGCAATCATTGCGAGGACCCACCTTGCGTCGAAGCCTGTCCGACCGGGGCCAGTTTCAAATGGGAAGAAGACGGCATTGTCGACATCGATTACGACCTGTGCGTCGGCTGCCGCTCATGCATGATGGCTTGCCCGTATACGAATCGCTACTTCAATGATCAGGCGCCGCAGTATTACCCGCAGGGAATGACCGCGTTTGAAGAGGCGCGTACCGCGCGTCATCAGCCGAACGTGGTGATGAAGTGCAATTTCTGCCGCGATCGCGTACGTGCCGGAAAGCCGCCAGCATGCGTTGCCAACTGTCCGACGATCGCTCGCGCCTTTGGCGATCTCGACGATCCTCTGAGTGAAGTCTCGCGGTTGATCAAGGATCGCGGCGGCTTCACCCTGCATCCGGAAGTCGGCACCGGCCCTTCCGTCTATTACCTGCCTCCATGAGGAGCGCACGATGAGCGAAACAAGCGCCAAGTACGATCGACTGATACAAGATTTGCGGCGGGACTTTCGGCCGCAGCGGGAGTGGGGCGAGGGCCGTGGCCTGTTCCTTGTGATTGGGCATTTCTTGGTCGGAGTTGCAGCCGGTGCGTGGCTGTTTGGATTGTTGTTTGACTATTTGCCGGTGCTGGTTGCGGGCTTTCTCCTGGGCGGCGCTGGCGGCCTCGCGCATCTTGCCTTTTTAGGCCGTCCTGAGCGCTTTTGGAAAATGGCACGGCGAATCAGGACAGCCTGGGTGGCGCGGGGCTTTGCCGGGCTCACGCTGTTTCTCGCCGGCGCGGGCCTGTACCTGCCTCCGTTGCTGATGCCGTCCTGGCCGTGGAATTCCGCTTCGCCAATCGCATCGCTGGGGTGGCTGATGGCGGCGATCGGCGCTGCCGTGTTGATTGCCTACATGGGCTTCGTCTACTCGACATCGAAAGGCATTCCGTTCTGGAACTCGCCGCTGCATCCCGTGCTTTATATAGCCTATGCGTTTCGCGGCGGGGCCGCCGCGCTGCTAGTGGCGATGGCCGTGCTCGGCGCACCAAGCGCCGACGCAATCGGGCTTCTACTAAAACTTTGGATCGGCATTACGGTCATTGTCATCGTCTTGTTTGTATTGGAGCTGCAGGGCGCGTGGAGCGGCGGTAATGCAGCCGCACGCCGCTCGGTCCGCGAACTGCTGGCCGGACGCTTGGCAATTGCCTTTTATGGCGGCACGCTGTTGATAGGTTTGCTTGTACCCGCGATTCTGGTAAGTGAGCGGATTGCCCCGCTTGGCCTCGGCGTACTGGCGGCGATCGGGCTGTTTTCGGCGCTCGGCGACTTCTTCATGAAGTACACCACCATCCGAGCCGGAATCTATCTCCCGCTTAAAATGCGTTCCTTGCGCTAGGGATGAAGCGCGGCGCTACGCCGGGCGCTCAAGCCGAGGAGTTGCGACGGCGCGTGCCGCGGCGAACGGCACTATGAACCGCGGGCGAGGGCCGCGGCGCGGACTTCTCGATCTCCGGCGCCGGTATGCCTGCGAGGACGTCACTGACATCGATCACCGCATCGTTTCCCGCGAGAAATCTTTCAAGCAGATCCAGGAAAACAGCTCGCGACCCGCGCGGCAAGGCTCGCAAGACGCGCTCCTGGGCGCGGGCTGCGGCCGGCGCGATGGCGGCGAGCTGTCTTTCGCCGGCTACGGATAGTTTGAGCAGCATGCGGCGCTTGTCCTTGCGATTGATGACGCGTTCGATCAGTCCGCGGTCGCTCAGCATCTTGATCACCATTCCGGCGGTCGAGCGGTCGAGACCGACAAGCCGGCCGACCGCAATCTGATCGATGCCGGGGAAATCGTGCAATGCGCGAAGACAGCCATATTGCGATTGTGTGATGTTGAACGCGCGGCATTCATCGAGAAAAATTGCCATAGACACCTGATGGCAGCGTTTCAGGAGAAAGCCAGGTCGCCGGTACATGTCTTGCAGAGGCTCTGACGCCATCGGCGAATCAACCTTTGTTAAATCGTGGATGCTGCCGAATCTCGCAGAGCGGGTCGGCAAAGTCATCTGTCATGATCGACGGTTTGACTGACATCGACGACTTTTCCGTTGCCCTGGGCGGGCCGTTCGGTACCGGAGCAACCGTGACGTTGCTGCGGCTTCCGTCCCGAACGCTGTCGTCTTGCCGCGATTTTTCAAATTGTGCGGGATCCCGCCACGATCGCGCATCTACGCGAAGCGCTGACGCTGTCGTAACATCTCGCGGTGCGCCGCGCCTGAGTGCACCCGCGCGTGCTGCGGTTATGACGCAGCCAAACGATTTTGAAAGCAGGGCAAGCAGTCTTCAACAAGGTGAGTCGTCACCTTGCCATTCACGAAATCGGGCCATTCCATCAAATGACTAAGAAAAGGCAATGTTGTCCCAATCCCCGAGATTGAAAACGCTTGCAGCGCTCGCCGCATGCGATGCACGGCCTCGGTCCGGTTAAACCCGTAGACGATCAGTTTTGCCAATAGCGAGTCGTAATGGATCGGAACCGAATAACCGGCGTAGCAGTGCGTATCAATTCTGATATTCGGGCTGGCGGGCGGTTGCCACTGTGTGATCCGTCCCGCGTTGGGACGAAAATCGTGCTCCGGGACTTCGGCGGTCAGCCGGCATTCGATAACGTGTCCGCGCAACGTGATCTCAGGCTGTGAAAAGCTGATCCGTTCGCCAGCTGCGATCCAAAACTGCTGCTGAACGAGATCGACGCCGGTCAAAAGCTCCGTGACCGGGTGCTCTACCTGAATGCGCGTATTCATTTCGAGGAAGTAAAAATTTTTCGAATCCTCATCGAACAGAAACTCGACTGTGCCGGCGTTCTCATAGCCAATGTTGCGCGCAAGCGTTACCGCCGCCGCCTGCATCTCCACGCGCAGGCGATCGGGCACGCCTGGCGCAGGCGCCTCCTCAACGATTTTCTGGTGTCGGCGTTGCAGCGAACAGTCGCGCTCGCCCAAATGAATGACGTTCCCAAAGCGATCACCGAGAACTTGAACTTCGATGTGTCGCGCATTGGCAATATAGCGTTCGAGATAAAGGGTCGGATCGCCAAAGCCCGCGCGCGCCTCTGCCGACGTGGAGACGAATGCGTGCTGCAGGTCCTTCGCGTCGGTTACGAGCTTCATGCCGCGCCCGCCGCCGCCGGCCGCCGCCTTTATGATGACCGGAAAGCCAATCTGCGCCGCAATTTCCGCGGCTTGCCGCGCCGATTCGATGCGCTCCGAACCTTGCAGCGTCGGCACGTTCGCCTGTCTTGCCAGCGCGCGCGCCTGGATCTTGTTTCCCATCTTGCGTATGTGATCCGCCGAAGGACCGACGAATGTCAGTCCGCTCGACACGCATGCGTCGACCAAGTCCGCCGATTCGGCAAGGAAGCCGTAACCGGGATGAACGGCGTCCGCTCCGGTTCCGAGCGCCGCTGCAACGATGGCTCGGCAATTTAGATAGCTCTGGGCTGCTCGGGCGGGCCCGATGCAAACCACCCGGTCGGCAAGCTGCGCAGGTAGGCTGTCGCGATCAGCTTCCGACACCGCGAGGACGGTTTTGATGCCGAGTTCCTGGCACGCCCGGATGACACGCACCGCGATCTCTCCGCGGTTTGCAATCAAGACACGCGAAATGCCCACTGGCGCCTCTCAACTGAACCGACCCAACATCCTACGGCTGTCAAATCAGGCCGGAAGAATCCGAAACAGAACCTGCGCAAACTCAACCATTTGAGCATTCTGCACGCAGACTTCGGCGATCGTGCCGCGTTTTCCCGCTGGAACGGCGTTGAACGTCTTCATCACCTCGATCAAGGCCACCGTCGTGCCCTCATCGACTTGAGAGCCAACTGTAACGAACGGCGGCGCACCCGGTTCCGACTGTGCGTAGAAGATGCCGAGGAACGGAGCCGTAACTTCGGACGTGCCGTCGGGCGGTACGGCGGCGCTCGTCGCTTGCCGTGGGGCAGGGGCGGCCGTCGCCGGCATTTGGGAAACTACTGCCGCCGCTTGCGGCGGAGTTGCGCCGGGCCGGGTGGCATTGCCGCTGGCGGGGACGTCGGCCGGAAAAGGCCCATCGCCCTTTCCAATTGTGACCTTCAGGTCACCGATCTCTAACTGTAGAAAGTCGAAAGTCGAGTGCTCCAGGCTTTCGATGAGCGACATCAGCTGGCAAATGTCAGCCTCGCTCAATGCGCCTAACGAATTGCTCACTAATACGTCCCCTTTGAAGAGCGGTTTCTGTCGTCAGTTTGGCGCGGCGGCAACCGACGTCGGCGCGCGGCGCCGGACGACAATCGAGTCGGCGCCGCGCTGAATCTTGATGTAGCGAATGTTGGAACGCGTCTGCAGCCTCTGCAGCAGCGTCAGGAGGGGCAGGTCGCTGGTGTAGTAGCGCTTGGGCGAACCGGCCGCGCGCATTGCGTCGATCTCCCGCGTTCCCTGCATAATGCAGCGCATCAGCATCTCTTCATCCGACATGCCAGGCGCGCCGAGCTTTTCGCGCAGTTCGGGAAGTGTCAATTCCTCCGCGTTCCGCGTATCGAGGATCGCCAATTCCCTGGCGCGGCCGGAACTGACGAGCTTGTCCTTCAGATCCTGGTCCATCCAAAGGTGGCCTGAATCCTCACCATAAGCTCCCTGGGCGAAGCGGATCAATTCATCGATGACGACCTTGTAGCGCTCCCCGGTCGCGACGTGGAGCGCGGCCTGCGTGCCCACGTACTGCGAGTACGGAGTAATCATGATCGGATAGCCGAATTCACGATGGATGCGCACGCATTCCTCGATCACCTCGCTCAGCCGGTTCTGCAATCGCAACTCGGAAAGCTGATGCTTAAGGTTCGAAATAACCCCTCCAGGAATCTGGTGGATGAATTGGCCGTAATCGAATTCTAGCGGCTGGCCGAC
>JBGPOB010000022.1:0-19980 GCA_041487815.1 Xanthobacteraceae bacterium
ATGCTTGCGAGCGAGCCGCCCTTTAACGTTGTCGCCGATGAAGTCGCAGGCGCACTCGACGGCGCGCTCTTGATTGGACATTCCGTCGGGTTCGATCTGGCCATTCTCAAGGCCGAGTTCGGCCGCGCCGGTCGCACCTGGACGCAGCCGCGATCGCTGTGCACGCGGCTGCTTTCGGAAATCGCGCAACCGAACCTGCAGGATTATTCACTCGAACAGATTGCCGCTTGGCTCGGCGTCGCGCCGGGCCCGCGCCATTCCGCCGTCGGCGACGCGATCAGTGCCGGGCGAATTTTTCTTGCACTCGTCCCGAAGCTGCGCGCGCGCGGCATCCGAACCCTGGCCGAAGCCGAACTTGCCACCGGCAAACTGACCCGCCTGCTCGACGATCACGCGCGCGCTGGCTGGGTGGTGCCGGTGCGGGCGCCGCTTGTCGGCGTCGAACCCAAGCAAGGCCGCGACGATCTCTATCCGTATCGCAACCGGGTGCGGGCGGTAATGCGCACGCCGGTCGTTGCGGAGGCTGCTACGAAACTGGATGATGCGCTCAATCGCATGATCGAGGCGCGAATTTCTTCGCTACTGGTCGTATCAGCGCCGGAAGCGGGCTCGCTGCGCCCGCGAGCCACCGGCATCGTCACCGAGCGCGACATCGTGCGCGCGCTCGCCGTACGCGGCGCCGACGCGCTGGGGATGCCGATCGGGCCGCTGGCGTCGCGACCGCTGCTTACGGTGCAGGCCGATGCCTTTGCCTACCGCGCGATCGCGCGCATGAGCCGGCTGCAGATCCGCCATCTCGGTGTCGTTGACGACGATGGCGTCGTCGCCGGCGTCGTGTCGGCGCGCGATCTCCTGCGTCTGCGCGCGCGCGAGGCGATCTGGCTTGGCGATGAAATCGAGGAGGCGGAAAATGTCGCCGGCCTCGCGCGCGCCTGGGCCAAGGTCCCGGGCGTTACCGCCGCGCTGCGGCGCGAGGGCATTTCGGGCCGCGAAGTCGCAGCGCTCATCTCCGAGGAATTGTGCGCGCTCACCAGCCGCGCGGCGGTTCTTGCCGCGGCCAGGATGGCGGCAAGCGGTAACGGCGAGGCGCCATGCCGTTACGCCGTCGCTGTGCTGGGATCGGCGGGACGCGGCGAGAGCCTGCTTGCGCTCGACCAGGACAACGCGGTGATTTATGCGGAGGATAGTGCCGATGCCGAACGCTGGTTCGCGGCGTTTGGGCAAAATCTCGCGGATATCCTGCACGACGCCGGCGTGCCTTACTGCAACGGCGGCGTGATGGCGAGCAATCCGCAATGGCGCGGCTCGCTCGCGACCTGGCGCGGGCGGGTCGCGGGTTGGATCGCGGCTGCGCGGCCGGAGGACCTGCTGTCGGTCGATATTTTCTTCGACCTGCGCGGTGTCCACGGCGATTACGAACTCGCCAACACGCTGTGGCGCGAGGCCTTTGACCAGGCCGCCGGACAGGCCGGGTTCGCCAAGCTCCTGGCCGAAGCCGCGGGCCGGAGCGCGCCGGCGGTCGGCCTGTTCGGCCGGCTGATCACCGCGAACGGCCGCATCAATCTGAAAATGGCCGGCCTGTTCGCGGTCGTCACCGCAGCCCGCGTTCTTGCCATCCGGCACCATGTCGCCGAGCGCGCGACGCCGGCGCGGCTGGAACGGCTTCGCGGCCTGCACGTCGGCGGCGACCAGGATCTGGAGGCACTACGCGACGCGCACGAAATTCTCCTCAACTTTATTTTGGATCAACAGGTTGACGACATCGATCATGGCCTGCCGGCATCCAATTCGGTGGCCATAAAACCGCTTTCCGCCGGCGCACGGGATCGACTACGCTCGGCGCTTAAGGCGGTGCGGCACGTAGACACGCTGAGCCGCGACCTCTTATTCCGCGATTAAGCGGAATGTCGCCAACGGGGGCCACGAGCCATGACCGCAGATTCATCCGCCGCGCGGCGCTACGCCACATTTGCCGAATTCTATCCGTTCTATCTGAGCGAGCACGGCGACCGCACCTGCCGGCGGCTGCATTTTCTCGGCTCGTCGCTGGCGCTGGTCTGCCTCGTCGTGCTGATCGCGACGCGCGATCCGACGTGGTTGCTCTACGGTTTGCTGTGCGGCTACGGTTTTGCCTGGTTTGGACATTTTGCGTTTGAGAAGAACAACCCCGCCTCGTTCAAGCAGCCGCTCTTTAGTTTCATGGGCGACTGGCGGATGTACTGGCAGATCTGGACCGGAAAAATTCCGTTCTGACGCGCGCGTCCTGGAAGGAGGCCCCGATGGACATCAGCACCGGCAAATACCGCGAGGTCTATGCGCGCGCTTTACGCGACCCGCAGGGATTTTGGGCCGAAGCCGCGCAGGAGATCGACTGGTACGAGCCGGCCAAAATGGTGTTCGACGGCGGCTCCGGCGTCTATGGCCGATGGTTCGTCGGCGCGATGTGCAATACCTGCTTCAACGCGGTCGACCGCCACGTCGCCGCCGGGCGCGCCAACCAGACCGCGCTGATCTACGATTCGCCGGTCACCAACACCAAGCGCACCTATACCTACAACGACTTGCTCGCCGAGGTCGCGACGCTGGCATCGGTGCTGGAGGATTTCGGCGTTGCCAAGGGCGACCGGGTCATCCTCTACATGCCGATGGTGCCGGAAGCCGTGTTCGCCATGCTTGCCTGCGCGCGCATCGGCGCGATCCATTCCGTCGTCTTTGGCGGCTTTGCCGCCAAGGAACTCGCCACCCGCATCGACGACGCCAAGCCCAAGCTGATATTTTCCGCGAGCTGCGGGATCGAGCCCGGCCGTGTCGTCCATTACAAGCCGCTGCTCGACAACGCGCTCGACCTCGCGGAAGCGAAGCCCGATGCCTGCATCATTCTGCAGCGCCCGCAGGCGGAAGCGACGCTGGTGGCCGGCCGCGACCACGACTGGGCGTCGCTGCGCGATACCGCGCTGCGCGAGCGCAAGCGCGCGCCTTGCGTTCCGGTCGCCGCCACCGACCCGCTTTACATCCTCTACACCTCGGGCACCACCGGCATTCCGAAAGGCGTGGTGCGCGACAACGGCGGCCACATGGTGGCGCTCAAATGGTCGATGAAAAATCTCTATGACGTGTCGCCTGGCGAGGTTTACTGGTCGGGCTCCGATGTCGGCTGGGTCGTCGGCCACAGCTACATCGTCTACGCGCCGCTGCTGCACGGCTGCACCACGATTCTCTACGAAGGCAAGCCGGTCGGCACGCCCGATGCCGGCGCATACTGGCGCGTGATCGCGGAGCACGGCGCCGTGTCGCTGTTCACCGCGCCGACGGCATTCCGCGCCATCAAGAAGGAAGACCCGCAGGGCAAGCTGATCGGCCAGTACGATCTGAAGAAATTCCGCACTTTGTTCCTCGCCGGCGAACGCGCCGATCCCGACACCGTCAAATGGGCGGAAGACATGCTCAGGATCCCGGTGATCGATCACTGGTGGCAGACCGAGACCGGCTGGGCGATCGTCGGCAATCCACTCGGTCTCGGCGCGCTGCCGGTCAAGCGCGGCTCGCCGACCGTGCCAATGCCAGGTTACGACGTGCACGTGGTCGATGACGCCTGCCGTGAAGTGGCCGCCAACAAGATGGGCTCGATCGTCGTCAAGCTGCCGCTGCCGCCGGCGTGCCTGCCAACATTGTGGGAGCAGGACGAGCGCTTCAAGGAGAGCTATCTCACCGAGTTCCCCGGCTACTACAAGACCGCCGATGCCGGCTTCAAGGACGACGACGGCTATCTCTTCATCATGGGCCGCACCGACGACATCATCAACGTCGCCGGTCATCGGCTCTCGACCGGTGGCATGGAGGAAGTGCTCGCCTCGCACAAGGACGTCGCCGAATGCGCCGTCATCGGCATGAAGGACGAACTCAAGGGCGAGGTGCCGTGCGGCTTTGTCGTGCTCAAGGCCGGCGTCAACCGTCCGCCGGAAGAGATCGAGAAGGAAATCGTGGCGCTGGTGCGCGAGAAGATCGGCCCGGTCGCGGCCTTCAAGCTGGCGCTCGTGGTTCCGCGCCTGCCGAAGACGCGCTCGGGAAAAATCCTGCGCGGCACCATGAAAAAAATCGCCGACGGCGATCAGTGGTCGATGCCGGCGACGATCGACGACCCGGCGATCCTCGACGAGATCAGGGTGGGGCTGAAGGGTAAGGGCGTGGGGGCGTGATGGCGCATATCAAGGTAGCAATGTTGCAAGACACGAAAGCGCCGCACGCTCGAATACCTTCTCCCGTTGAGGGAGAAGGTGGCAAGCCTGTCGGAACGGAGCGACGGCAGGCGAGCCGGGTGAGGGGTGTTTGCTAATAAAGGACCCCTCACCCGCCTCACTCGCAAGTGCTCGCTCGGCACCCTCTCCCTCAACGGGAGAGGGTAACGCCGCGTTGTGCGGAGAGATTGATGTCCACCCCCTACGGCTTTCCGCAATACGTCATCGACCGCGTCATGCAGAAGCGCGGCAAGCTCGCGGTCTTTGATCGCTTCGATCCCAAGCGTACGGCGCTGCTGGTCATCGACATGCAGAATTTTTACGTCGGCGAGATCGCCTCCGTCGTCGGCATCATTCCCAACATCAATCGCATCGCGCAGCGCCTGCGCGCGCTCGGCGGGCGCGTCGTGTGGGTCGGCATGACGGCGGGCGCGGACGGCAAGAGCCTGTGGCCGATCTATCATGATTATTTCTTCACGCCCGAGAAGGGCGCCAATCACCGCGATCAACTCTCGCCCGGCCATGACGGCCACAAGTTCCACAAGGATCTCGATATCCAGAAGAGCGACAACGCCATCTACAAGACCCGGTTCTCGCCCTTCATCAAGGGCGCGTCCAACATCGAGGACCTGCTGCGCGAGAAATCCATCGACAGCCTGATCGTCACCGGCACCGCCACCAACATGTGCTGCGAAAGCGCGGCGCGCGACGCCATGATGCGCGACTACAAGGTGGTGATGGTGTCGGACGCCAATGGCGCACGCTATCCGGAGGACCACCTCGCGGGCCTCACGTCGTTCTATCAAAGCTTCGGCGACGTACGCACGACCGAGGAAGTCATCAGCGATCTATTGGCCCCGGCCGGGGTCAAGTCCGCGGCCGAATAGGGCGCTCCCGCGGGTCTCCCCTCGCGGCCAAAGCCGGTATATACTTTAGTCGCGGCCGTGCAAAAAATGCGGCGGGCTCACATATCCGGGAGGGTTCTCGTGTCAATTCAATCAACACCATCGTCAAGTTCGTCCTTATCGCGTCTCGACGGCCTCGCCGCCGGCGCCACGGATGTCTGGCTGCTGATCGGCCGGGTGGCGCTATGCTGGGTCTTTCTCGCCATCGGCTGGGGCCATATCGGCAATACCGCCGGTTTTGTCGGCTATCTGACCAGCCTGAAGGTGCCTTCGCCGGAAATCTTTGCGTGGATCGGCGCGATCGTCGAGCTCATCATCGCGATTACATTGCTGTTTGGCGTTGCGACCCGCTACGGCGCGGCGCTCGCCATCATCTTCCTGATCATTTCGACGGCGATCGCGCACCGCTACTGGGAGTACACCGGCCCGGCGGTGGGGGCGAACTACAACAATTTCCTTAAGAACCTCTCGATGATGGGCGGCATGTTTTATGTGTTCGTCGTCGGCCCCGGCGGCTTCAGCATCGATGCGATGATGGGCAAGAAGTAGGGCCCGTACGCGCTGAGGGCGCCACAGCGCCTGCGACGCGCGTCTCATCCGTCGGCTGGTCCGCCGTAGCGCGAAAGGCGAATGCGGAAACGACACGCGGCGGTGTGGCTCAAGGCGTGGTCGCAAAGGATCGGCCTTGATCAGGCGGCGCAATGCGCCGCCTGATCTATTCGCTCTTGTCGTCGGCCTTCTCGTCGGGCTTGCCGCCAAGCTGCTTCAGCTTGGCAAAGACCGCCTGCACGTCGAGCTCCGCGGCAGGCTTCTTCTCCTCGCCCGGTTCCTCCGGCGGCTTCGCCGTTGTCACCTCGGCCGGCAGCAGCGTGACGCCGGACTCCGCGGGCGCCGGCTTCTCCTTGGCGGCGCGGGCGACTTCAAAATCGAGCTGGATCTGGCTGCACAGGCCGAGCGTCACCGGGTCCATCGGCTGCAAGCCGGTTGAGTTCCAATGCGTGCGGTCGCGGATCGCCTGTATCGTCGACTTGGTGGTGCCCACGAGCCGCATGATCTGCGCATCCTTGACCTCGGGATGGTTGCGCACCAGCCAAAGGATCGCGTTCGGCCGGTCCTGCCGGCGCGAAACCGGCGTGTATCGGCCGCCTTTTCCGGTCGGCTTCATCTCCGGCAGCCGCACTTTCGGGTCGGCCAGCTTGAGCTTCCGGTTCGGATCGGCTTCGGCCGCCTCGATCTCCTCGCGGGTTAATTGGCCGGTCTGGATCGGGTCGAGGCCCTTGATGCCTTGTGCCGCATCGCCGTCGGCGATCGAGCGCACCTCGAGCGGGTGCAGCTTGCAGAACTCGGCAATCTGCTCGAACGACAGGCCGGTGTTGTCAACCAGCCAAACCGCAGTCGCTTTCGGCATCAGGGGTTGGGTGGACATGATAAAATTCTCCTTACGCTCTGCCCGCCTTTTGAGGCAGAGCCCACATCATCGGAATGAGTGGAAATTCACCCCTATATAGGCAATTGGACCGGCAATAGGCAATGGGTGTGCCGCAAATCTTGCCATCGCTGCCTATGAGCGCATTCGGCAGAAGTGGAATCCGGTTTTGCACCGCATGCGGTAATACTTAAGGATCGACGCATTTTCTGCCGACGAACCGGGCTCCACTTCGCCTGAAAATGCTCTGGCCAGCCGATCCGGCCTGATATGGTGAACCGGCTGGTCCCAAACGAGATTCGCGTGAACGCTGTCGAAACCAACAAGCCGCCGCTGAAAGTCCTGCTGTGCGCTCCGCGCGGCTTTTGCGCGGGCGTGGTGCGAGCGATCGATACCGTGGAGCGCGCGCTCGAAATCTATGGTCCGCCGGTCTACGTGCGCCACGAGATCGTGCACAACCGCTACGTGGTCGAAAGCCTGCGCGCCAAGGGCGCTGTTTTCGTCGAAGACCTGTCAGAGATTCCCGACACCACGGCGCCGGTGGTCTTTTCCGCCCATGGCGTTCCGAAATCGGTGCCGGAGGAGGCGGCGCAGCGCAAATTTTTCTCGCTCGATGCGACCTGCCCGCTGGTGACCAAGGTGCATCGCGAAGCGGAACTGCACTTTCGGCGCGGGCGCGAAATTATTCTGATTGGCCACGCCGGGCATCCCGAGGTGATCGGAACGATGGGGCAATTGCCGTCCGGCGCCGTGCACCTGATTGAAACGCTGGCCGATGCCCACGCTCTTCGCCCGAAAGATCCGGAAAAGCTGGCCTATGCCACCCAGACCACGCTTTCCGTCGACGATACCGCGGAAATCGTCACGCTGCTGCAGGCACGCTTCCCGGCCATCATAGGACCGCACAAGGAAGACATCTGCTACGCGACGACCAACCGGCAGGAAGCGGTAAAACGCGTCGCACCGCAGGTCGACGCGATGATCGTCGTTGGCGCACCGAACTCGTCCAATTCGCAGCGTCTGAAGGAAGTCGCGGAGCGCAGCGGATGCGCGCGCGCCGTGCTGGTACAAAGGGCCGATGTCCTCGATTGGCCGCTCTTCGATAACATCGCGCGCCTCGGCATCACCGCTGGCGCCTCGGCGCCAGAAGTGCTGGTGGAGGAAATCATCGACGCGTTTCGCGCGCGCTATCGCGTAGAAGTCGAGGTCGTGCGGTCGGCAGACGAGGATGTGTTCTTCCCGCTGCCGCGGCCGCTGCGCGGCAGCGAGGCGGCGGAGTAGGCGATGGCCGTCTATACCGACGTTTCCGTCGAGGAGATGGAGGAATTTCTTGCTGGCTACGATGTCGGCGAACTCCTGTCCTACAAGGGCATAGCCGAGGGCGTCGAGAACTCGAATTTTCTCCTGCACACCACCCGGGGCTATTTCATTCTCACGCTCTACGAAAAGCGCGTCGCAGCGCACGACCTGCCGTTCTTTCTCGCCCTGATGGAACATCTGCATGCGCGTGGTCTCAACTGCCCGCAGCCAGTGCGCAGTCGCGGCGGCGAGACCCTCGGCCAGCTCGCCAGGCGCCCGGCCGCGATTGTGACCTTTCTCGAGGGCGTTTGGGTCCGCAGGCCGAATAGCGCGCATTGCGCGGCGGTCGGCGCGGCTTTGGCGCAGATGCACCTTGCCGGCGCCGACTTTCCAATGAAACGCAAGAACGCGCTGTCGGTTGCCGGGTGGAGCGCGCTCTATACGCAGGCTTCGGCGCGCGCCGACAGCGTGCACAAAAACTTGACAAATACGATCGCCGCCGAGCTCGCCCATTGCGATAAATTCTGGCCGCCCGATCTGCCGCATGGCGTCATCCATGCCGACCTGTTTCCCGATAATGTCTTCTTCCTTGGCAAGGAACTCTCCGGCCTGATCGATTTCTATTTCGCCTGCACCGACACGCTTGCCTTTGATATCGCGATCTGCCTGAACGCCTGGTGCTTCGAGCCAGACCACTCCTACAACGTCACCAAGGGCCGCGCGCTGCTGCAAAGCTACGCCAACGCGCGCCCGCTGTCGCAGGCCGAACGCGCGGCGATGCCGCTGTTGTGCCGCGGCGCGGCGCTGCGCTTCCTTCTGACGCGTCTTGTCGACTGGCTCGAAGTGCCGCCGGGAGCGCTGGTGCGGCCGAAGGATCCGCTCGAGTACTACCGCAAACTGCGCTTTCACCAGGCGATAATGTCGGTGCGCGATTATGGGATCGAGGACTGAGCGATGGATCGCGTCACGATTCACACCGACGGCGCTTGCTCGGGCAATCCCGGTCCCGGCGGCTTTGGCGCGATCCTGCAATGGGGCGATCATCACCGTGAGATCAAGGGCGGCGAGGCGCACACGACCAACAACCGCATGGAACTGATGGCCGCCATTGTTGCACTTGAGGGCCTCAAGCGCACCTGCGTCATCGACTTGCACACCGACAGCCAGTATCTGCGCAACGGCATCTCGCAATGGATACATTCCTGGAAGCGCAATGGCTGGCGCACCGCCGACAAGAAGCCGGTCAAGAACGCCGATCTCTGGCAGCGGCTTGATGCCGCGCTGGGACATCACGACATCAACTGGCATTGGGTGCGCGGTCACACCGGCCACGATCTCAATGAACGCGCCGATCAGCTCGCGCGTGAGGGTTTGATCGAAGCGCGCGCGGCGGAGCGGGATAACCGAGCGCCGCCGCAGCATCCAAGGTAAGATCGGTCATTCGCTGGTCGCAATTGTATGCTCTGCAAGACAGGCCTCCATTGCCCCGCTTGACACCCGGCGAACAAATTACTTAACATTTGAGTTAAATAAAAATCCGGCACATTGAGTGGCTTACCGCGAAGGAGACGCAGAATGTGGTCGCACGGAAGTTTCTATTGGAACGAGCTAAACACGCACAACTCGGACGCCGCAAAGAAATTCTACGGCGCGACGCTCGGATGGACATTTGACGCAATGCCGATGCCGAATGGGACCTATTGGGTTGCGAAAATGGGGGGCACGCCGGTTGGCGGCGTCTTCCCCATGAGCGGACCTGAATTCAAGGGCATTCCCGAGCACTGGATGTCATACATCGCGGTCGACAATGTCGATGCAAGCGTCAAAAAATTGAAGTCGGCAGGCGGTAATGTGATGCGCGAACCGTTCGACGTGCCAAACGTCGGCCGAATCGCCATTGTCAAGGATTCCAATGGCGCCGTCATGGGCTTGATGACCCCGAAGGGTCAATAGGCGCGCCCGACGCTTCACGGTTGGGTCGTGCCGCTCTGTGCCCGCGCCAGGTCAATTGATTAGCGCGCGAGCGGACGCAATACCGGTTACCACTTTTGCTGGTCGCGCGCTTAGGGCGTCGTTTCGTCGCGCAGTCCCAATACAGTCTGCGTGGCCGCAAAGCCGGCCACGGAAAAATCGCCGACGTGCTCCCACTCGGCCTCGTGCTGGCGCGCGAACTCGGCGGATGCGACGACGGTGCGGCCGACTTTGCCGGCTATCTTCTCGATGCGGGCCGCGAGGTTCACGGCCGGGCCGATGCAGGTGAAGTCGAGACGGTGGCCGCCGCCGATATTGCCGTACAAGACCTGGCCGACATGAAGCGCAAGTCCGAAGCGCAGGCGGTCCGTAGACCACGCACCCTGCGCCGCATTGAGGGCGTCGACATTGGCGCGCGCCTCGCGCGCCGCAGTCAGCACACGCGAACAAACCTCCGCGACGTCAGCGTTGTCACTGGCGACCGGAAAGATCGCAAGCAATCCATCGCCCATAAATTTGAGCACTTCGCCGCCGTGGTTGAGAATTGGCGGCACCTGACAATCGAAATAGCGGTTGAGCACTTCAACCACGCGTTCCGGCGGCAGCCGGTCCGACATCGAAGTGAAGCCGCGCATGTCGGAGAGCCAGATCACGGCATGGATCGATTCCGACGAACCGCGCCGGATTTGGCCGGCAAGGATGCGGGCGCCGGCGCTGTTGCCGACGTAAGTGTCGAGCAGATTGATGGCCGTGCGCTGCAGTGCGCGGATTTCGGCGACACGCGCGAGCGGCGGCACGATCGCCTGCAGGCCGGCAAGTTGCACGGGCGTGAAGCCGCCGGGCTGGCGCGTGGACCAGCTCGTCGCATGCACCGAACCGTCGGTGAATATGAGCGGAATGGCAATGTAGTCGGTGCCGCCTTCCTCGCGTAACTCGCGGATGAATGGCACGTCGGTCGCCGGGTCGCTGTCAACAATTCGAATGCGGACAGCTTCGCCGGTTGCGTAGAGCGCCGCAAACGGGCTGGTCTTATACATATCGGTATCGACGATGTCGTGCGACGCGGTGCGCGTAACGACCTCGGAACCCGGTTTCCAGATGAAACTTCGCCCGAACACATCCGGGTGCAGCGTGCGCACGAACACGCCGACGCGCCACAAAGCGATGCCGGCCTTCGTCAGCCGATCGCACAATTCGCCGAGGACGATATCGGATCTTTCGGCCGAACGCGCGCCATCGATGAGCCAGTCAGCTATATCCTGCACACCGCTCGCCGACATCGCCTGGTTCTCGTGAATGCGTCGCCTCCGGGTGCGCAGGCGGCGCGCCTGCAGCATTACAATTGCTTGAGCAGGTTATCGGCACCGGAAACTTCGGCCTTGCCGGGCGCCTCTTCGATGTTGAGCGACTTCACGACGCCGTCGTCGACCAGCATGGAATAGCGCTTCGAGCGGATGCCAAGACCGCCGGCGGAAGCGTCGAGCGACAGCCCGATAGCTTTTGCAAAATCGGCGCTGCCGTCCGCCAGGAATTCGATCTTGCCTTCCGCGCCGGTCGACTTTTTCCAGGCGTCCATGACGAACACGTCATTGACGCCGGTCACCGCGATCGTGTTGACGCCCTTGGCCTTGATCGTGTCGGCTTTGTTCAGAAAGCCGGGCAGGTGATTTCTGTGGCAGGTGGGAGTGAAGGCGCCGGGCACCGCGAACAGCACGACCTTCTTGCCCTTGAAAATATCGTCGGTGGTCTTCTCGGCCGGTCCTTCGGCGGTCATCACTTTGAACTTGGCACTGGGCAAACGATCACCGACTTTGATCATGACGCGATCCTCGAGTTGTACAAAAAGGGAATTGCTGATGGCACAGGCGCGCATGGCATGCACGGCCAGGGTGACAAAATACCCGGTTCCCAGGATTAGTCGAGATGGGCCTTGACTTCGATGGCGCTCGTTCCGGCGACGGCGGTCAATGTCAGGATTGCGCCCTCCGCCCGGGCGCCGGCGGGCAGCCCATCGAGATCGAATGCAAAGCGCCGAAACCCCGCTGGCGCGCCCGCCATCGGTTTGGGCAGCGGCAGCGCCCATTCGGGCGCCGGTCCCTCGGCGAAGAGGTCGACTTTGAAATGCTCCGGCGCCATGACGTCGATGACCACGCGCTGGGCGCTGGCGCCAGCTTCCCGCCGCACGGCGCGGACGGCGAATACGGTGCCTTCGTTGAGTGCAACCGGCTTTGGAACCGATGCCTCGGCCGCGGCGAGCCGAGCCTCCTGCGTGGACGCGGCAACCGGTAACGTCAGCTCGGCATGGCCTTCGACGGGAATGCAGAGTTTTTCACAGACTGCGTAGTCAATCTTGACCCGCAAAACCGCCGGCAACGCGCGGTCAACCGGCGTCACCTGCAACGGGAAGATCACGTTGTCCTTGTAGCCGATGGAAGCTCCCGTCTCGTCGGCGAAGCGGCGTGGGGAGGGCCATAAGACCGTCGCCGACTTCACATTGCTCGATCCGCCGAAATCCAAACGTGGCGGCACGCCCGAGTCGCCGGGGTAGCGCCAATAGGTCTTCCAGCCCGGTGCCAATCTGATTTCAACGCCCGCGCGCAATACGCCGTTCGGGGAGCCGGCAACCGCATTGCCCGCAATCAATCGCATCCCGGAACGGCTGTCGCCGTCCCACGCTGAGACATCGGCCGCGCCCGCGGGAAAAACGGTCAGCGCTGCTCCGGCGACGGCTGCCGCGCAAGCCAGTTGCCGTATTCTTGTTGCAATCATGCCTGACGATGTATTGTGGATTGCTTTAGTTCGGAACTGAATTCGTTGTGAACACCACCAACATTGGACTTGAACACTCGCTCTCGTTTACGTGATTGCTGGCGATCAGCTGATTGGGATACTCTACCATGAGTAAAATTGCGCGCAGGAAGCCTTCCGTGCCGCAACGCGGGTTTCTCGATGGCCAGATGCTGATCGCCATGCCGAGCATGCGCGACGAGCGATTCGCACGCACTGTCATCTATGTATGCGCTCATTCGAATGAAGGCGCGATGGGGATCGTCGTCAACAAGCCGGCGGCCGATATCGACTTTCCGGAGTTGCTGGTGAAGCTTGAGGTTATTCCGAAAGCGCAGCGCATCCAGTTGCCGCGCGATGCCCAGACCGTAACGGTGCTCAAGGGCGGGCCGGTCGAAACGCAGCGCGGGTTCGTTTTGCATTCGGCGGATTATTTTGTCGAGAATTCCACGCTGCCGATTGACAATGACATTTGCCTGACCGCGACGATCGATATTCTTAAAGCGATCGCCGCCGGTAGCGGGCCGGCCAGTGCGGTGCTGGCGCTTGGTTACGCGGGCTGGGCTCCCGGGCAATTGGAAAACGAGATCAACGGCAACGGTTGGCTGCATTGCGCGGCCGACAGCGAACTGATCTTCGGTGCGGACACCCGCGGCAAATATGACAAGGCGCTGCTGAAACTGGGCGTTAATCCGGGCATGCTGTCGAGCGACGCCGGCCACGCCTGAGCCGCCGTTGCGGTTGTGCGCAAATTCACCGCGGTCAGAGCGCCGCTTGCGGTCAATGCGCAGTTCTCGATTGCCGGTCCCGCTTACACCGATAGACATTCTCCGCGGGCATGCGAGATTTGGCCAACATTGACTGGCACGCGGTCGGCCGCCGTTTGCGGTTGTGCCTTGGGGGGAAATCATGACAATGCACCTGGCTGTGCCTGCCTCGATCCTGTTGGCGCTCGCCGCAGTGCTGCCGGCGCGTGCGGACGAGACCAGGATCATCAGTGCGGAGGCTGTGCGCGGCGTGCTTGAAAGCGTCGCGGCGCAATTCACCAAGGACAGCGGCCATAAGATTTCATTCGCGTTCATGACGGCTGGTCAGGTTCGCGAGCGCGTTAAAGCCGGAGAACCGGCCGACATTGCGATCGCTTCGGGCGTCGTCATCGCGGACCTTGCAAATGCGGGAAAGGTTTCCGGCGTCACGAACCTCGGGCGCATCGGACTTGCTGTTGCGGTGCGTGACGGCACGGCGGCGCCGGATATCTCAACGCCTGAAGCATTCACGAAGGCGCTGCTCGCCGCCAAGAGCGTCTCGTTCACCAACCCGGCCGCGGGCGGCACAGCCGGGCTCTATTTCTCGAATCTGCTGCAGAAGCTTGGCATTGCCGACGAGATCAACAAAAAGGCGGTTTATTCGGCCGGGGGACGCGATGCCGCCGTAAAGGTTGCGAACGGCGAGGCTGAACTTGGCATCACTTTTCCCAGCGAAATCGCTCCGATCAAAGGTGCGCGGGTCGCGGGGATGCTGCCGCAGTCGCTACAGAACTACACGACTTATGTTGCCGCTCTGCCCACGGCGGGTGCGGGCGGCGCCGCGGCGCGTGCGTATCTTGCAGCCCTGATCGCGGCGGCTGCGCGCGCGCACTGGATTTCCGCGGGCTTCGAGCCGCCGTCGAGCGGCTGAAGGCGGCGGCTGCAAAGCAAGCCCAAAAGGCTGTCGGTTACCGCGCCGCCGCGACCTTTTCCGGCGCAATCAAAGCGCGCGCCTGCTCCGCGCTCATCGGTTCGCCGAATAGATAGCCCTGCGCATATTCGCATCCCATCTGCGACAGCTCGACGGCGTCGGAATCGGACTCGACGCCCTCGGCGATGACGTCCATGCCGAGGTCATGCGCCATGGTGATAATCGAACGCAGGATGACCGGCCGTTTACCCTTGTTGTTGGTGCGCACGAATGACTGGTCGATCTTGATCGAATCGAAAGGGAACCGCTGCAGGTAGGCGAGTGAGGAGTGGCCGGTGCCAAAATCATCCAGCGACAGTCCGGCGCCAAGCTCGCGGATGCGCTGAAGCATTTGCGCCGCGTGCTCCGGATTTTCCATCACCAGCGATTCCGTCAACTCGAGCTTGAGCGAACCGCGCGCTACCGGCGAACGCGCCAGCACCGTGCGCAAGTCGTGGATGAGGTCCTGCCGCAGCAATTGGCGCGACGAAACGTTGACGCTCGCGAACAACGGTTCGCGGCCGCGCAGCGCGCGCTGCCAGGCGACTAGCTGGCGGGCCGTGCGCTCGAGCATGAACATGCCGAGATCCACAATAAGGCCGGTATCTTCGGCGATAGTAATGAACTCGGCCGGCGAGCGGCGCCCGAGCTTTGGATGATCCCACCGCGCCAACGCCTCGAATCCGGCGACCGTGCGATCGTCGAGACGAACAATGGGTTGATAGACAATGGCGATTTCTTCGCGTTCGATGGCGCGACGCAGTTCGGATTCGACCGTAAGCCGATCGATTTTGCGCGCACGCATCGCCGGCTTAAAGACTTCGATACGGTCGCCGCCGACACGCTTGGCATGATACATCGCCAGCTCCGCGTCCTTCAAGAATTCGTCGCCCTTGGCCGGTTGGGCGTCGCCGAGCGCAAGCCCGATCGAGGCGGTGAGGAAAATCTCGCGGTCGTTGAACGTGATCGGCGTGCGCAGCGCTTTGCGCAGCGTTTCCGCGAACGTGATGATCTGGCCGACTTCGCGCACCGAAAGCAGCACCAGGCCGAATTGGTCGCCGGCGAGGCGCGCAAGCGAATCCTGCGGCTTCAAAAGCCTCCCCAAGCGGCGCGAAATCGTGAGCAGGATGGAATCCCCGACCGCCATGCCGACAGAATCGTTGACCTGCTTGAAGCGGTCGAGGTCAATGACCATGACGGTGGCGCGGATGTTGGTATCGGCCTTCGAGAGCGCCAGCACGGCTTCGACGCGATTGAGAAACAACGCGCGGTTCGGCAGGCCGGTGAGATTGTCATGGACCGCGTCGTGCAGCAGGCGTTCCTCCGCAGTCTTGAATTCCGTCACATCGGTGAGCGTGCCGACAAGGCGCACGACTTCACCGTCGGAGCCGACGACCGGCCGCGCCTTCAGCGTGAACCACAAGTAATGGCCATCCGGTGCGCGCAAGCGGAAGTCCTGCACCAGGCGGCCGCGACGGTGTTCCAGCAGTCCGTCAAGCGTCGTGCGGAAGCGGTCGCGATCGGACGGATGCAGCACATCAAGCCACGCCGCCGCTGAACCTTCGAGCGTGCCGCGCTTGAGGCCGAGCAGCTGCTCGCACTCGGGACTGGTAAACACCTTGTCGGCCGATACGTCCCAGTCCCAAATCATGTCGCCGGCGCCGGTCAGCGCCAGAGCCCGCCGTTCAACGTCCGACACGATGCCGTGCGTTATGCCGCCGGCAAAAGCGTGCTGCATGACCGTAAATCCGATCAGCATGACAATCAGCACCAATCCGCCGAGCAGCGCGGGGCCGACAATATCGTTGGTAACGCCGCCGGCGACGGTCGCGCCGGCCGCGGTTACCCAGATCACCAGAAGAAACCACGTGGGGATCAGGAGCACAGCACGGTCGAAACCATGCGTGGCCAAATAAACGACGAGGGCAAACCCGGCGATCGCGACCAGCAGCAGCGACATGCGGGCAATGCCGGACGCGACCGGCGCATCGAACAGCGCGACCGCGATGAGCATGCCGAGAAACGCGAGCCAGCCCGCCGTAATATGCGCGTAGCGCACATGCCAGCGATTGAGGTTGAGATAGGCGAACAGGAATACGACGAGGGTCGCGGCCAGAATCGCTTCGCTGCACGCGCGCCACACCCGTTCAATGTTGGTGCCGAGGTCGAATACCTTGCCCCAGAATCCGAAATCGATGCCGATATAGATAAGGACCGCCCAAGCCAGCGCCGCCGCGGCCGGAAACATCAGGCTGCCCTTGACCACGAACAGAATTGTCAGAAACAGCGCCAACAGGCCGGCGATGCCGATGACAATGCCCTGGTAGAGCGTGAACGAATTGACCTTGTCCTTGTAGGCGTCCGGTTCCCAAAGATAGATTTGCGGCAAACGGTCGGTGCGCAGCTCGGCGACAAAGGTGATGACCGTGCCGGGATCGAGCGTAATTCGGAAAATGTCGGCGGTTGCGGAATCCTGGCGTTCGGGCCGTTCGCCGGAACTCGGCGTAATGTTGACGACGCGCGAAATTCCAAGATCCGGCCAGAACAGTCCTGACCCGGCCATGCGATAGCGCGGCACGACGATCAGCCGGTCGATCTGCTCGTCGCTTGAATTGGCCAGCGCGAACACCGCCCAGTTGACGCCGCCTTCGCGCGCGCGCACGCCGATGCGCCGGACGATGCTGTCGGCGCCGGGCGCAGTCGAAACCTGAATGATATCGCCTTCCGTCTTCTGCCGGTCGGTGGCATCGGTCAGATCGAGCGCGGGAGCATCGATCGGTACGTTCACGGCCTCGACCGCGCGAACCCCGTGCGGTGTCGCGAGGACAGCCAGCAACGTCGCAACCGCGCGGACGGTACACAGAAAACGCAAACTCAACCTCCCGGGCTGACGGCCCTCAGCACCGGTTTATGAATAGCCCCGGGGTGTGTCGATAACAAGATTTTTCGGTCATGCTCAAAGGGTTAGGACGATCTTGCCGATATGCTGGCTGGATTCCATGCGGGCATGGGCCTTGGCCGCCTCATAGAGTGGAAAAGTCGAGTCGATGACCGGCCGCACCTTTCCGGCGTTAAGCAGGGGCCATACTTTTTCTTCGAGCGCGCGCGCCATCTTGCCCTTGTCGGCGACCGAACGCGGGCGCAGGCCTGATCCAGTGTGGGTCAGGCGTTTACCCAGCATGCGCCGGAAATCGACGGTGGCCTTGGGCGAGCCCTGGAAGGCGATCTGCACAATCCGTCCTTCGATCGCGGCGGCATCATAGTTGCGATCGATGTAGTCGCCGCCGACCATGTCGAGGATAACGTCGACGCCGTTGCCCCCGGAAGCGGCTTTAATGACCGCCACGAAATCTTTGGTCTTATAGTTAATGGCGACGTCGGCGCCGAGCTTGCGGCAGGCTTCACATTTCTCCGCCGATCCAGCCGTCGCGAAAACGCGCGCGCCGAACGCCTTTGCCAACATGATCGCGACCGTGCCGATCCCGGACGAGCCGCCATGCACCAGAAAACTCTCGCCGGATTTGAGCGCGCCGCGCTCGAAGACGTTGTGCCAGACCGTGAAGAAGGTTTCCGGCAATGCCGCCGCCTCGACCATGGAAAATCCGGTCGGAATTGGCAGCGCCTGCGGTTCCGGTACGACGCAATACTCAGCGTAACCGCCGCCGGTCACCAGCGCGGTCAGCTTGTCGCCGACCTTCCAGCGCTTCGTGTTGCCGCCGAGTGCGACGACTTCGCCGGCGAGTTCCAGGCCGGGGATGTCGACGGCGCCTTTGGGCGGCGGATAGTGGCCCTGGCGCTGCATCACATCCGGGCGATTGACGCCGGCCGCCGCGACCTTGACCAGGACTTCGCCGTCGCCCGGTTGCGGTACCGGCCGCTTCTCCGGGACGAGCACGTCGGGGCCGCCTGGGGCGGAAATGGCGATGGCGGTCATTTGGGTCGGCACTGCGGGCATGAGACGTGTCCTTTGATTATCCAGAGACATCACTAGCGCATCAGTCGGTGGAGTGGAATCAAGTCGCAGAGCCAAGGCCTAGCCGGTGTTGGAAGCCGCCCGGATTTCAAGCCCGATGCAGGCCGCGTGGCCGCCCGATCTGTTGCGATCCGCCGCGGTGCATGCGTGGTTGAGAATGGGCGCCGATCGACGCTATGCTTGGTTCGGAGACGCGCATGCCCGCCATCGACGATGATGACCGACCCAAGAAGAAGATCGTACACGAGATCGGCCAGGAGCTGACTTTGCTGTCTGTCGCCGAGCTGAACGAGCGCATTACGCTGATGCGCGAGGAAATCGCGCGCCTTGAGGCTGACATCAACCGAAAACAGGCGACGCGGTCGGCCGCCGACCAGTTTTTCCGGAAATAGCAGCGTGCGGTCGTGACGCCGGGCGCCTGTCCTGCAGGCGGCAGGTTTGCGCCTGGTCAATTTTGCCCTGCGTCGACGATTCTGCCGCTAGCGCGCCAACGCATTGCCCGATTAAGCCTTGTTAACGACCGATTAAGCTTTCCGGTTCATTATCTGAATTGTCCAAACTTTTTGGACACCGAGTGGCTCCTGTCCACTCTGTTTGACGCCTCCCTGTTATCACTTCGAGCCGCCGGCAACGGCGGCTCTTTTTTGACCCCCCCCCAATACCGGCAAATTGCGCGGCCTGCGCGCCTTCCCGTCGATTTGCCGAACTTGCCGGGCTTGCAGCCGGCGCCGGAACGACTTTGCGGGCGTTAACCAAAAATTAGCTACGCGGACTATCCGGAAAAGCCCTGTGTTAAGTTTTGCGGGCCGCAGCCCGGCATATTGGGTTGGGGTGGCCAAGCTGACACGTGAGCGCGGTCAGCCGTTGCAAGCCGGGGCCAAAAGAAAGCCGCGCTCAGGTCATTTGCTGCCGTGCGCAATCCGGACGACCTACCGGCTTCGCGATGTCTTATAGTTGCGCGTTTGTGAGGCGTACCATGTTGGAAACGTCATCCGGCGAGACCGTTGCGTTTGGCCAGAAGTTCGCCGCGTCGCAGGCGTTCTCGGCGCTGTTCCGCGAAGGAATGGCGCTGGTTGAAGAGACCGCGGCCTATCTCGATGGCGATGGCCGGCGGGACGCAAAGAAGCTCGAACGCGGTTCCGCGCTGACCTATGCGACCGAGAGCATGCGCCTGACTACACGGCTGATGCAGCTTGCCTCATGGCTGCTGCTCCATCGCGCCGTCAACGAAGGCGACATGTCGCTGGATCAGGCGGGCAAGGAAAAGAAGAAAGTCAAACTGACGTCAGGTGAACCGATCGACGAAGCTGTACTGAATGCCATGCCGGCGCGTTTACGCGAACTGGTCGAACGATCGCGCAAGCTGCAGGACAAAGTTCGCCGGATCGATGCGACGATCCATGCGCCGGTGCCGGAGCAACAGGCCGGCGACAATCCGCTCGATCGGCACATGGGCCTGCTCAAGGCCGCCTTTGAGCGAACCGGCGCGTGAGACGCGGCTCGGCGGCATGAAAAAAGCCCCGCATCGGCGGGGCTCTCACCTCGGCGCAGAAAACCGGTTCAGGCCTTGATCAGACCGGAGAAGCGCTTCTGGAACTTCGACAGCCGCCCGCCGCGGTCGAGCAATTGATGCTGCCCGCCGGTCCAGGCCGGATGTGATTTTGGGTC
>JBGPOB010000023.1:0-19969 GCA_041487815.1 Xanthobacteraceae bacterium
AACATCCAGGCGCCATGGCTCGGCATCACCGGATTCTTCACCGTCGCGATCATGCTGTCGCTCCTGATCTTCGTCGGCGAGGCGGTGCGCGACGCCTTCGATCCACGCAAGACCTTCGGGTGAGATGATGGAACCGGCTCCCGCGCCGCTTCTTTCGGTTCGCGACCTGTCCGTCGCGTTCCGGCAGGGCGCGCGCGAAAATCTGGCCGTCGACGGCGTGTCGTTCGACATCGCGAAGGGGGAGACGCTCGCGCTGGTCGGCGAATCCGGCTCCGGAAAATCCGTGACCGCGCTCTCCATCATGAAGCTGTTGCCCTATCCGGCGGCGCGCCATCCCTCGGGAGCGATAGCGTTCAAGGGCCAGAACCTGCTGGAACAGAATGAAGACGCGCTGCGCCGCGTGCGCGGCAACAACATCACCATCGTGTTCCAGGAGCCGATGACTTCGCTTAATCCGCTGCATACGATTGAAAAGCAGATCGGTGAAATACTGCTGCTGCATCAAGGCCTTACCGGGGCGGCCGCGCGCGCGCGCACGCTCGAATTGCTGCAACAGGTTGGAATTCCAGGCGCGGCCGCGCGCCTTGCAAGCTATCCGCATCAGCTCTCCGGCGGCCAGCGTCAGCGCGTGATGATCGCCATGGCGCTTGCCAATGAGCCGGACTTGCTGATCGCCGACGAGCCGACGACGGCGCTCGATGTCACCGTGCAGGCGCAAATCCTGAAGCTGTTGCGCGACATTCAACAGCGCCAGGGCATGGCGATGCTGTTCATCACCCACGATCTTGGGATCGTGCGCAAGATCGCGCGGCGCGTCTGTGTCATGAAGCAGGGCAAGATCGTTGAGGAGGGCGACGTCGAGCGGGTCTTTTCGCAGCCGCAGCACCCCTATACCCAGGAGCTGCTCGCCGCCGAACCGAAGGGGCCGCCGGCGCCGCTCAATCCGCAAGGCGACGTCGTCGTCAAGACCGGCGATCTCAAGGTGTGGTTCCCGATCAAGCGCGGGGTGCTGCGCCATACCGTCGGCCATATCAAGGCGGTCGACGGGGTTTCGATCGAATTGCGCAAGGGCGAAACGCTCGGCGTCGTCGGCGAGTCCGGTTCGGGCAAGACGACGCTCGGTCTCGCCATCCTGCGGCTGATTTCATCGCAGGGTCCGATCGTGTTCATGGGCGCGCCGCTGCAAGGGCTGAAATTCAAGCAAATGCGCCCGCACCGGCGCGACATGCAGATCGTGTTCCAGGACCCCTACGGCTCGCTGTCGCCGCGCATGTCGATCGCCGACATCATCGAAGAAGGCCTCTGGGTGCATCAGCCGAAACTCACCGCCGAGGAACGCGAGCAGCGCGTCATCCGCGCCCTCACCGACGTCGGCCTCGATCCGGCGACCCGATTTCGCTATCCGCACGAATTTTCCGGCGGCCAGCGCCAGCGCATCGCGGTCGCGCGCGCGGTCGCGCTGGAGCCGACGTTCGTTGTGCTGGACGAACCGACGTCGGCGCTCGATATGCTGATCCAGTCGCAGATCGTCGATCTCCTGCGCGACCTGCAGGCGCGCCGCAACCTCACCTATCTGTTCATTTCCCACGATCTCAAAGTGGTCGCGGCGCTTGCCAGCCGGCTCATCGTCATGCGCAATGGCAAGGTCGTCGAGGAAGGCGTCGCCGCCGAACTGTTCAAGAATCCGAAGGACGACTATACGCGCGCGCTGTTTGCGGCGGCGTTTAACCTCGAAACCGCACCCGAAGGGATTGTCGCGCAGTAGGGCGTGAGCGCGCTGCGTTTATTCCCCCGCGCAGACTTTCAACCCGTCATCCTGCGGCGACCGCGCGCAGCGCGGGCCGCGACCTGTCCGCCGTAGCTTCAGCGAAGGCGGAAGGATGGGCGGCTACCGCGCGGGCCGTCGCCCTTCGCCGCACGCCTGCGGCGTGCACCTCAGGGTGACGGCGATCGGGCAGGAGGGTGACGGCGATCGCGCAGGTGCTGGATATTGACGCGATCGGATGCTGCCACGTCGGCGCCGGCAATGTCGCGCAGAGCCGCGTCAGAACTTTCGTTCCAGCCCGAAGACGCCGCCCTTGCCGAAGCCCGCCGACGTGTCGTTGTCAATCTTGATTTCCGGCAGCGGCGGCGTCTCCGGCAGCCTTGCCGGTTCGCGCGCCTTCTCGGTGCTCTTGCCGGGCGCGGCAGCCGGCCCTGCCGGCGGCTTGCATGGCTGTGCAATCGTCGGCTCGCAGCGCACTTGCGCCAGCGCGCGGGGCGATGACAGCGCGACCGCGACGATGGCGAGCGCGGCAATCGCGGGCGCGGAAAGCCGATAATTCATATCCGTCTCTGTGAAACCAAAATCCCTGCCGTCGCAACGCAGCCATGATAGGTCCAATTACGCGCCGGGTCGAGACAAGCGTCTGACCGAACGGACGCGGCTTCCCGCGGCCGCGATGCGGCGCACCGCCTCCTCCACGGGTTCGACCGCGACCGCCATGTGATGGACGTTGGCGTGCACCAGGCCGCCGGCCCCGCGCGCGATCGCCACATGCCCAGGCCAGAACATGAGATCGCCACGGCGCAAGGTCGCGAGCTCTTCGCTCGCTCCGACCGCGGCTCCCAGCGCGCGTTCCTGCATGTCGCTGTCGCGCGGGCAAGCCGTGCCCGACGCCGCCAGCGAAATCTGCACCAGGCCCGAGCAATCGAGGCCCAGGCTGGTCTTGCCGCCCCACAGATACGGCACGCCCACAAATCGCTCCGCGACCGCGACGAAATCGGGTTCGCGCGCGCCGATGGCGGCCAGATGGCGCGCCGGAAAATGTTCGCCGGAAGCCGTCACCGCGAACGCATTATTCTCGCCGGCAAAGCGCACGATGGCCAGCGCGCATCCAAACGACAGCATTGCGACCGGCGCCAGCTTGATCGAGGGTCCCGGAAACGCAAGCGTTCGCAACGCGCTGACGCGATGCGTCGGCGGCGGACCGGGCGGCCCCAGCGCGGCCGACGGCAGCCATCCGACATAGCCGTCGGAGGCGAGTTGGCCCCACGACCAACCCTCGTCGGTTGCCTCATAGACCGTGACGCGCTCGCCGCGCAAAGCTTCGGTGTCAAGCGGCGCGTCAGGCTCCGGCACGTGCCGCAGCGGCGCTTGCGCGTCGACGATTTGGCGCTCCTTTCCCACGACGAACCGCGCCGCCGCGACCTTGCCTTCGAGATGCTTGGCGGCGATATCGCGCCGGGCGGGGGTGACACGCGGATCGTATTCGGTCACGTTTCTGCTCAGCTCCCGTAGCGGGCGCACAGATAAGCGTACAACGCCCGCGCCGCCTGGCACTCGCCGCCTTCGGGCCGGCCGGGTTTCGCCGAGGGCGTCCAGGCATAGATGTCGAAATGCGCCCAAGCCTTCGCCGCGGTGACGAAGCGCTTCAGAAACAACGCGCAGGTGATCGAACCGGCAAACGGCGACGACGGCGCGTTGTTGAGATCCGCGATTTTTGAATCAAGCATCGCGTCGTAAGGCCGCCACAGCGGCATGCGCCACAGCGGATCGTTTTGTTCCGCTGCGTGACGCAGCAATTCGGCCGCCAGCGCGTCATCGTCGGTATAGAGCGGCACCAGCTCGGGGCCGACGGCAACGCGCGCCGCGCCGGTCAGCGTGCCCATGTCGACGAGCAGATCGGGGCTTTCCTCGTCCGCGACGGCAAGCGCGTCCGCCAGGATCAACCGGCCTTCCGCGTCGGTATTGCCGATCTCGACGGTCAGTCCCTTGCGCGAGGGATACACGTCGAGCGGGCGGAAGGCGTTGCCGCCAATCGAATTCTCCACGGCGGGAATCAACACGCGCAGCCGTACTTTTAGCTTGCGGCTCATGATCATGTCGGCCAAGGCCAGCGCGGTCGCCGCGCCACCCATATCCTTTTTCATGAGCAGCATGCCGGTCGCGGGTTTGATGTCGAGCCCGCCGGAGTCAAAGCAAACGCCCTTGCCGACCAGCGACACCTTGGGGTGCGCGGGGTTCCCCCAGGAAAGGTCGATCAGGCGCGGCGCCCTGTTTGCGGCCCGCCCGACGGCATGGATCAGCGTCAGCCGTTCGCGCAGCAAATCCTCGCCGACGGTCGAGGATATCTTGGCGGCGTGCCGCGCGGCGACGGACCGGGCGGCCTCTTCAAGGGCATCGGGCCCCATGTCATTGGTCGGCGTATTGATGAGATCGCGCGCCAGACAAACGCCCGTAACGATGCGCGAGAGATCGTCGCCATCGACGCCGGCCGGCAGCTCGAGCCGCACCGCCCTGCTGTCAGTCTTGCGGTAGCGCGAAAACCTATAGCCGCCAAGCGCGAAAGCCAGCACCGCGAGCCGCGGGTCGCCGGGCGGCTCAATGAATCGATAAGTCCCCGCCGGCAACAATCCCGCCAGCGTGCCAACCGAAAACCGATCCTGCTCCGCCTCAGCCATTTCCTCGACTGCGAATGCGACGCCGGCGATGCCGTGCCGACCGGGTAGCAGGAGATGGCGGCCGGGCTTGGACTCAAAGCCGGAAGCATCGGCGAATTTGCGCGCCAAGGCGTCGAGGCCATCACGAAACTTCGGCCAAGTCTTTCCGGTGACGAAATGGATGGGGACGGCGTCGGTGCTGCCGGCGGCAGCAAACATCGGGTGCATGCAAACTCGTCCGTATAGCTTTTGCCCATCGCGCCGCGGACACCCCAGGACGCCGTCGGCCGCGGTTAACTTTTCGTTAGGGTTAACAGTTTATTGCACGAAATACCCAATATCGCCCCACCGCCGGAGCAAACATATGGCCATGCCTCGGAATCGCCCGCGGTTTCGACGCCCGCTCAGTTCGGCGGCCGCGGCGGCATGGCTGGCGGTAGCCGTCGCGGGATGCGCTTCGAAGCCCGCGGAGACGACCGGATCGATTGGCGTCCCGATGGCCAGCGGCGGCAGCGGGCAGGCCTACGAGGTCGAATGGCGGCGCATTGCCGAGACCGCCGGGGCCCAATATCGCGCCGATCCAAAGGATTCCGAGGCGGCGCTGCAATACGCGAAGGCGCTACGGGCGCTGGGACAGCGCACCCAAGCGGTCGCCGTGCTCCAGCAGGCATCGCTGGCGGCGCCGACCAACAAATCAGTCCTGGGTGCCTATGGCCGCGCGCTCGCCGATGTCGGCCAGTACAAGCAAGCCCTCGAAGTGCTCGAGCGCGCGCACACGCCGGACAACCCCGACTGGCGCATTCTATCGGCGCAGGGCGCGGTGCTGGACCAGATCGGCCGTCACCACGACGCCCAGCGTTACTATTCGAGCGCGTTGAAGATCGTACCCAACGAGGCCTCGGTCCTGTCCAACCTCGGGCTTTCCTATGCGCTCGCCAAGGACTTGCCGCGAGCGGAGGCCACGCTGCGCCAGGCCATGGAAGCGCCCAAGGCGGATCCCCGCGTGCGCCAGAATCTCGCACTTGTCGTCGGGTTGCAGGGCCGGTTTGCCGAGGCCGAAACCATCGCGCGTGCGGACTTGCCGCCGGATGAAGCCGCTTCGAACGCCGCCTATCTCAAGCAAATGCTCGCCGATGCAAAGGCCGGGAAGAAATTTGGCGCAGCAGCACCTGCGGCGGGCTCCTGACCCCGCCAACGGCGGCTGCGCGTCAGCCTTTCCACATGATCTTGATGACCGCCGGCCCGAGAATAACGACGAACAGCACCGGCAGAAAAAACAATATCATCGGTACCGTCAGTTTGGGCGGCAACGCCGCTGCCTTTTTCTCCGCTTCCGACATCCGCATATCGCGATTTTCCTGAGCCAGGACGCGCAACGCCGTCGCCAGCGGGGTGCCGTAGCGCTCGGCCTGTTGCAGCGCGAGGCACACGGATTTGACGCCGTCGAGATCGACCCTTCGCGCTAGATTTTCGTAAGCTTGCCGACGTTCCGGCAGATAGGAAAGTTCGGCGGTCAGGAGGGCGAACTCTTCGGCGAGTGCGATCGATTGCGTGCCGATCTCCTGCCCAACCTTGCGGAATGCCGCCTCGATCGACATGCCGGACTCGACGCAGATCAACAGCAGGTCGAGCGCGTCCGGAAAAGCACGATTGATCTGAACCTTGCGTTTCTGAATGAGATTCTTGAGGAAAATATACGGCAATTGCAGGCCGAGGAATGTGGCCGCCAGACAAATGCCAATTTTCACCGTTGCCGGCTGATCCCATTTGATGATCACGAACAGGTAGAACGCAGCCACGGCCAATGCCGCGACCGGCACAGCCATGCGAAAGAAAAGAAATGCGACGTAAGGGCCCTGCCCGCGAAAGCCGGCCTGAACCAACTTCTCTCTCGCCCGCTCCTGACCGACCCATTTCGTGAGATTGAACTGCTCGACCACGGCTTTCATGTATTTCTTGGGCGACGTACGCAAAGAAACCTTTTCCGCCGCGCGCGTCATTCGTTCGCGCTCGCGCTGACGGATCTTATCGCGCTCAAGGGCAACCGCATTCATCCGCTTCGACAACGCATCGCGTTCGAGCAAAGGCAGGCCCAGCGTGATAACCGTCGCACCGGCCGCGACCGCCGCCATGAGCGTGGCCATGAAGCGGGTATCTTGGAGGCGATCGATCAAAAGCTGGAGCATGTCCGATCTCAGTAGTTGAAATTGATCATCTTCTTCATGACAAGGATGCCCGTCAGCATCCAGATCGCACTGCCCGCGAGCATCATTCGGCCCGCCGGATGCTCCCACAGCAATGAAATGTAGGCAGGGCTTGTTATGTAGACGAGCAGCATGACGACCGGCGGCAACGCCCCGATGATTGCCGCCGAGGCCTTCGCCTCCATCGACACCGCGATGATCTTGGCTTTCATCTTTTTCCGATCGCGCAAGACCTTCGACAGGTTGCCTAGCGCCTCCGACAGGTTGCCTCCTGACTTCTGTTGAACCGAAACGACGATCCCGAAGAAGTTGGCCTCGGCGAGCGGAATGCGTTCGTACAATTTCAAGCAGGCTTCGCCGATCGGCATTCCAATGGCCTGCGTTTCGACGATCGCCTTGAATTCGCTACGGATCGGCTCGGGCGAATCGTTGACGATGATTTTGATTGAATCATTCAGAGGCAATCCGGACTTGATGCCGCGAACGATGATATCGACCGAATCCGGGAAATTCTCGATGAACTTGCGCTCCCTGCGCGTCTTCAGAAAAGCCAGCGTCCAGCGCGGCACGCCAAATGCCGCCGCGAACGCGACGAGCCCGGCGACAAGCAAACTCCCGCTGAGTACGAATACGATGACCCAGACAACCAGACCAAGCACGCCCGAACCGATGAAATACGTGCGCTTCGACCAGTCGATCCCGGCCTGCGAGATCCGCACTGACAGCGGCCGGCGCTTGAGCTTTCGGTTGCGCGCGTCGACTTCCTTCAGCGTCTCTTCGATCTGTTCGCGGCGCGACTTCACCGAACCGCGCGCTACCGCCTTGCGTGCCACCGGATCGGTTTGCGCGATGCTTTCGCGGCGCTTCTCGGCCTGCCGCTCGCCCGAAAGAATCGGATACAGGAAGACCCAGGCCAGTCCACCGCAAGCGGCGCTGACCAGAAGCAGAACTGCGATCATGTTCATAGGCATCGCGGTTGCCGTCTCAACTATCAAGAGCCTTGCCGGCCACCTCCGCGGCGTCGAGCGCCGCCGCCAGGCGATGTTCCTCGCCGTAATAACGCGCACGCTCCCAGAAACGCGGCCGGCCGATCCCGGTTGAACGATGCTGGCCGATGATCTTGCCATTGGCATCTTCGCCAATGAGGTCGTAGACGAAGAGGTCTTGCGTGATGATGACATCGCCTTCGAGGCCGAGAACTTCGGTGATATGCGTAATCCGGCGCGAACCGTCGCGCAGACGCGCAGCCTGGATGATGAGATCCACCGACGCACAAATCATTTCCCGGATCGTACGCGACGGCAACGTGAAACCGCCCATCGTTATCATCGATTCCAGGCGCGACAGTGCTTCGCGCGGATTGTTCGCGTGCAGCGTTCCCATCGAGCCGTCATGACCCGTGTTCATCGCCTGCAACAGGTCGAATGCTTCGGATCCACGCACTTCGCCGACGATGATCCGCTCCGGCCGCATGCGCAGGCAGTTACGCACGAGATCGCGCATCGTGATCTGGCCTTCGCCTTCGATGTTCGGCGGACGCGTTTCGAGACGGACAACGTGCGGCTGTTGCAGCTGCAATTCGGCGGCGTCTTCGCAGGTGATGATGCGCTCGTCGTCGTCGATATAGCGCGTCAGGCAGTTCAACAGCGTCGTTTTGCCGGAGCCGGTACCGCCGGACACCAGCGTATTGACACGGCAGCGCCCGATGATCTTCAGGATGTCGGCCCCTTCCCGCGTGATTGTCGCATACTTGACCAGCTGCTCGAGCGTCAGCTTGTCGCGCTTGAACTTGCGGATGGTGAGCGCAGGCCCGTCGATGGCGAGCGGCGGCACGATAACGTTGACGCGCGAGCCGTCCGGCAGACGAGCGTCGCAAATCGGCGATGATTCGTCGACGCGCCGGCCGATCTGGCTCACGATCCGCTGGCAGATGTTGAGAAGTTGATGGTTATCCCGAAACCGGGTGCTGGTTTTTTGGATCTTGCCGTCGACTTCGATGTAGACCGTGCCGGCGCCGTTGACCATGACATCGGCGATGTCGTCGCGCGCCAGCAGCGGCTCAAGGGGCCCATACCCGAGAACGTCGTTGCAGATGTCGTCGAGCAGTTCTTCCTGCTCCGCAATCGACATCACGATGTTCTTGATCGCGACGATTTCGTTGACGATATCGCGGATTTCCTCGCGCGCGGAATCGGCGTCGAGGCGGGCAAGCTGGGTTAGATCGATGGCCTCGATGAGCGCGCCAAAGATCGTTCCCTTGGTCTCGTAGTAGTGTTCGGACTTGGGGTTGTCCGCCGGCGCCGGCTTCTCAGGCGTGCTGGCGGCACCGGCACCGGCAACGCGGCCGCCCTGTGTCGTCGGCGCAGCGACAACCGGCGCGCCAAGGCCGCTGGATGGAAACGGCGCGCGCCCCTGATCGCCACCGCCGCTATCCGGCGCGAGCGAAGGCGACTCGCGGGCGGGCACGGCCTGCGGCGCACGAGTGCTCACCGGCTCCGGTATCCGATCCGCAACGCCTGCGCTACGCTTACCGAACACTCAATTCTCCGTCTACTTTGAACGTTTCATCAATTTTTGCAGCAACGGACTCATCATCGAGCGGCGCGTCTTCACCTCCGCGCGTCCCGTCAGATGCTGTGCCATCTGCAAAAACATTTCCGCGGATTTGTGTTTCGCGGACACTTCGCCGATCATCTGACCGTTGTTGGCGGCGGTGCCGAAGGTTGCCGGCTCGAACGGAATCACCGCCAACGGCTGATCTTCCAGCGCCCGCGCGAAGTCCGCGGGTTTGATTTCGGGCCGCTTGGGTACGCCGACCAGATTGAGACAATAGGAAGGGCGGCGATCGTTCGGGCGCGCAGCGCGCAGCAGGTCGACGAGATTTTTTGCGTTGCGCAGGTTGGCGAGGTCCGGCGCCGCCACGATCAGAATGTCGTCGGCGCCGACGAGCACGCGCCTGGTCCATCCGGACCACTGGTGCGGAACATCGAGAACGACGCAGGGCACACTAATGCGCAGGGTGTCGAACACGGCGTCGAATGCTTCCGCGCCAAGATCGTACGGCCGGTCGAGCGTGGCGGGCGCGGCGAGCAGGCTGAGATGGTCGGTGCATTTGGACAGCAGGCGGTCGATAAACGCGGTATCGATCCGGTCCGGCGAGAACACCGCGTCGGCGATGCCCTGCGGCGGATCCTGGTTGAAATCGAGCCCCGCCGTGCCAAACGGCAGATCAAGATCGGCCACCACGGATGACAACGACAAGTCACGCGCGATGGCCCACCCGATATTGTGCGCGACGGTTGAAGCGCCGACGCCGCCCTTGGCGCCGACGACGGCAATCACGCGGCCGACCGGTTTGGCTTCAGGCGAGGAATACAGGCCGCAGACCGAGCGCACGATATCGATCGCCCCGACCGGACCGATCAGATAGTCGCTCACGCCCCGGCGGATCAGTTCGCGGTAAAGGACGATGTCGTTGAACCGGCCGATCACGACGACACGCGTTTCCGCATCACAGACATGCGCGAGTTCGTCGAGCGCCGCCAGCAATCCATCGCCGGCCTTGTCAGACTCGATCACAATGACGTTCGGTGTCGGCGACGATCGGTAGGCTTCCAGCGCGGCGGACATGCCGCCCATCTGCACGCGCACATGCGCCTTGATGATACGGCGATCCTCGGCGGCGGCTTGCACCGCACCGGCGGTCTCGACGTTTTCGCAAAACGCCTGCACCGAAATACGCGGCGCCGGCGCGATGTGCTCGCCCTGTGGCGCGGATTCGGTCGCGTCCTGGTCGACGGGCGCGGGCTGCTGGTTGAATTTAATCATTTCCCAACGTCACTGATTTTGCCTTGATCCTTGTTCGGGTAGGACGTCGCCGTGCTCTCACCCTTGCGATACTTCTCGAACACTTGCGATCGGCGGGACTGTAATGGCGGCGATTCACCGCGCGGCTGCACGAGGTCGGACGGGTTCTCCACCATGGCGGCGAGATTGCGCTGAGAGGCGCAGCCAAGATTCCAATACGGCCGGTTTTCGAGCCATTCCTTGTCGACGTCGGGTCCAAGGTCTCGCGGCCACAAGCCACAGGGTCCGGCGTCCGCGATGATGCGGGAATAGTTGATCTTGACCGCCGCGAACTGAGTGGGATCGGAGGGCGTATAGCGCCGCACGCGCACCGCCTGATGAGGAACCTGCGCGGCCGCGAACAGGGCATGGATTTCACGCAGCGAATCCGCGGCCGCCCTCGCGTTTGGCGTATGGGTTGGAATGTCGATGACGATGCCGCCGGTAGCTTCCCGCTTCCAGGCATGCGCGAATGCCAGCACGTCCGCGCGCTGCGCCGGAGTGAGCTCGCCGCGATTACTGCCGACGAACACGACCACCGACCGTTCACCCTCCTTGATCGCGATCGGATGACGTTGGCGATAGTCGTTGGGGATCGACGCCGTCGTGTCACGCGGCGCGTAGCAGCCGCTGAGCGCAAATCCCAGCGCCAGCGTCAATGCCGCACCGGCGGCGGCCGACGCGCGGCGCCGGAACCTTTCCCGGTGTAGCGCGCCCTTGGGAATAGCAGTGCTCATCGATCGTGTCCTCATCGGTTCAATCCAGGATAAACCCGTAGTTGCCGTGGTAGAGGCGCCGTGGATCGACGCTGCCGGGAATTCCGTAAATGCGATTGAGACGGCCGAGCAGCACCGTCGAAGGATCGGAGGCGTCGGCGAAGCCGTCATCGGGCTGCGACAGATCCTTCTGCGATACCGCTCTGACGACATAGGGCGTCACCAACACCATCAACTCGGTCTGCCGGTTGACGTAGTCGCGGCTGCGGAACAGCGCGCCCAGCACGGGCACCTGCATCAGCCCGGGGAGTCCGTTGATTGCCTGCTTGGTCTGCTCCTGAATCATGCCGGCCATTACGATCGAGCCGCCTGAGGGAACTTCCACCGTGGTGTCGGCGCGCCTGACGCGGATCGAGGGAATCGTCAATGTCTGCGTCGTCCCGGGAACCGACAGCGTGATGGCGTTCTCGTTGGAGAGATCGGAGACTTCGGTCAGCACGCGCATGCTGATACGGCCCTCCGAAAGAACCACCGGCGTGAATGTCAGGCCGACGCCGAATTTTTTGTAATCGATCGACTGCTGACAGACCGGCGGCACCTTCGAGGTATCGCAGCTCAGGCCAGCTGGAATGGGAAACTCGCCGCCGGCCAGGAAGGACGCTGATTCGCCGGAAATGGCGGTCAGTTTCGGTTCCGCCAACGTGCGAATGACGCCGGCGCGCTCCATGGCGCGCAAGGTCGCGGTCGTGGACTGATAGCGCAGACCGGCCGCGGTCGCGCTGATGGGCGCGCCGGTCACGGAAAACGGATTGTTGCTGGCGAAATTGCCCGTTCCGCCAGGCCCGGTGACGGTCGCGATGCCAGTCCCGGCAGTCCCGCTAATGTCGATGCCAAGCTGCTTGATGACATCGCGCTGCACTTCGGCAACGGTGACCTTCAGCATGACCTGATCGCGGCCGCGCACGACGATGCCGTTGACGACTTTGGTTGCGTCGCCGACGAGGCGTGAGGCGATTTCGAATGCCTGTTGCGCCTCCGCGGGGCTCGTCGCCGAGCCGCTCAGGACGACACCGTCACCCACGCCTTCGATGCGCATGTCGGAATCCGGAAACATGCGCTGCAAGGCGGCGCGAACGCCGTTCAAGTCGCGCGTCACCGCCACATCGAGACCGGCGATCTGACGGCCTTCGGCATCGAAGAAATAGACGCTGGTTTGCCCGACCGCGACGCCGATGACATAGGCGCGGCGCGAGGTGCGGATGACCGCATTCGCGGTCTTGGGATTTGCCACCAGCACGTCCTTGATGTCGGTGGGCAAGTCGACCACCACGGACTTGCCGATGCCGAGCGGTACGAAGCGCGACGTCGCCTCGCTGGCCGCGATCTGAATAATGGGTGTCGCCGGATCGGATCGCAGTTCCGCCGTTTGCGCGCTGTTGAGCGCAGCAACGGCGATCACCAGCAACGCTACCGACCAAGCGCCGCGACTCAGCGTCTTTTTCGACATCGTTCGCTTCCTTCCGGATTATTTCGGCGTCACGGTAGTTGTTATGCCGAAGCGCACCATGTTCATGCGATTTGCGCTGGCGTCTCTAGGCTCGGGTGAAGAAGCCGCTCTTGAAGGGTCGGAATCCGCGAGGCTGCGCAGGGCGAGCGTGAGCGTACCGCGCTGACGCGACAGGGCCAGCATCTCCGCCTGGCGCTGCGACAATTCAAGGGTCGCGGTTTTTCCGACGACGACGCGCTGGCCGTTTTTCTCCTCGACGGTCTGGTCGATTGCGAGTACGCGCACGTCGTTGAGAATGGTTTCGCTGACAAACGATTCGACGCCGGTGCTTTTCTCGGCCTCGCGATCGCGCCGCGATATGATGACGTCGACGCGATCGTTGGGAAGAATGAAGCCGCCGGCACCGGTTTCCGCTGAAATGTCGGTCGAGATGGCGCGCATGCCGGACGGCAGGATCGCGGCCATGAAACCCGACCCTTTCGCCTTGATGAGCTGCTGTTCGCGGATCGGTTCGCCCGGCGCGAAGGGTGCGCGCGCGATAGCGCCGACCAGTTGATCAATGGCGTCCGGCCGGTCGGAGCGCTTGATGAATGCCGACGCGGCCGAGGTCGCCGGCCATTGCTGCCATTCGACGTCGGACGCGCTCAGTCCTTTGCCAATTCCGATTTCGCTTTTCGCGACAAGGATATCGGCCGTTTCCATTTGGACGGCCGTCTTCGGCTGCTGCGGCGGCGGCGGGGTCGGCCCACCGGCCATGAGCAAGGCAGCAAGACCGCCGGCGACGACGGCGATGCCAAGAACGACAATACGCGCTTTGTTCATACGCTCAGGTCCCACGTGACGCCGCCGAGGATCTGGGGTCGACGATTGATCCAGGGTCGACGATGCCGGATTTCAGCAGGCAATCGTCAATTCATGGTTAACGAGGCGTATCCAAATCGAGTTAATTGTCGGTTGAGGATGGATAATTTCGCGGTCGACCCGCGGCAATTGTGGCGAGACCCGCGCGCCCAACCCTACCCGACGACCGCCTTCATCCAGATCGTCGAGGGATAAATCACGAGCGCAGCCAATGCGAGCGCGATCCCATAGGGCACTCCCTCCGTGGCCTCGTGCAGGCGCGCCAGCCACGGCAGGCGCACCAGCGTTCCGGGCAGCGGCATGCTGCGAAAACTCAGGATCAGCATGGTCAGGGCGCCACCGAAAATCGACGCCAGCAACAGGAAATCGGGCAACAGGCTGATCCCGAGCCACATGGCGACCAAAGCCGCAAGCTTCACGTCGCCGCCTCCAACCCAGCCGCGTGCGTAGCAGATCAAGCCGAGCGCGAGGACAATCATACCGGAAAGGAAATGCCAGGCCATCGTTTCGACGCTGATGCCGGTAATCGGCGCAAGCACCGCAAATCCCAGCACCAATATGATCGAGATGCGATTCGAAATCGTCATAGTCAGGAGATCGCTCGAAGCGGCAAACGCCATCACGGCTGGAAACAGCAACAATCGGGCCGCGTCTATCACCAACATGGCTGTCGCGATGCCTTCCCGCCGACGCCCCGGGGTTTCAACTTGAAAGAGTCCGCGTCGTGCAAATTCGGGGCGCGAGGATTTTCTATGCGCACCAAATCTCGAACAGTACGTAAACAGTCCAAGACATTATCGCGGGCGGCGGCGAACGTTGCCGGCCGCATCACGACGGCAAAACGCAAAAGGCTCCAGCCTCGGCCGGAGCCTCTCGCATTTCCACAGAGTAGGCTTACTGGTTGAATGTCGTCAGCTGGTTGCCGATCGTCGTGAACGCAGTTTTGATCTGCGTGCCGATCGTGCCGACAACGGTGATAATGGCAACCGAAATGCCGGCGGCGATCAGACCGTATTCGATCGCGGTCGCGCCCGACTCGTCCTTGATGAAACGCTTGAAGAGGTTCTTCATGTTCTGCTCCTGATTGATCCACACGTGGCTGTCTGAGCTGGTCTCGCGTCGTCCTTGTATTCGGAAGACTTTGGACCAATGGCGACCGTAACGGCGCTCCGTTGCGTTGAAGTTAAGCGGACCGTGAAAAGTCGGGGGTAGTTCCGCGAATCGGTTCGTCGTTAACAATCTCTTTCGACCCCTAGCGACGGCTCATGGTCATGGTTGGCGGAAGTGATGACTGCTTCGTGCATGGCCGCGCGCCGGCGCAAACCGGACCGAAGTCGGCCGTCAGCGGTCAGTTTCTGTCGCTGGCCCGACCGCCGATCCCGCGATTGGCCCGGTCAACGCACGGGCCCGAGAATACGGCGCCCCGCCATTTGGAGATCATTCACCATTTTACGGTCATATGGTTCAGCGACGTTTAATGCTTCGGCATTGCCGTCCAGGTCGTTGGATCCTTTGCAAGTCTGGAGCGTACCGATGACGGCACTGTTTGCAGGCCCAGCACGCATAAAATCGATTTGCGCGCTGCTTTTCATGCTTGCGGTCGCCGGTTTGACAGGCCAACGCGCGTACGCCGCCGACGTCATAACGCTGAGCCTTGACCAGGCCCGGATCGCCAAAGTGCCGGACAATGCCGGAACCATCATTATCGGAAATCCGCTGATCGCCGACGTGACGCTCGAGCAAGGCGGTACCATGGTCCTCACCGGCAAAGGTTATGGCGTGACCAATATGATCGCGCTTGATCGCAGTGGAACGCTGCTGTCGGAACAGTCGATCGAAGTGCGGGCCGCGACCGATACGGTGGTGGTAGTGTACCGTGGCGTCGAGCGTGAATCCTACAGCTGCACGCCGAAATGCGAGCGCCGCATAACGCTCGGCGATTCTCCGCAGTTCTTCACTGAGACGCTCAATCAGGCCAGCATCCGGAGCAGCCGCGCCGCGACGTCTGGCCGCGCCGGCACTGCCCGGTAAATTATCCGCTCGACAACAGGCGACGGCTTCGCATCCAGCGAGCTATCAGGCTGGTTAGCTGTCCGGCTTGCCTCATAGCGATTGGCGCAACGGATCAGCGCGCCCGGCGCAGGTTCGAACGCAAACCGACGTCCACGTTTGCCGAATGCGCTCAAAGTCCATCGCCAATTAAGTTAATTGGTAGGCTTCAAGCGTGATCGGGCGTGGAACCCGTTTCCGCTTTACCCGACCGCCTTGGCGACCGCGTTGTAGGGTTACGAAACTCTCAACGCCGGCCCGTCATTAAGGTCATCGCCGGCAAGAATTCTACAACACGCCAACGCTAGTAATGAGGCCTGTTTGCGGTCAATGGAACCCGCTTTTCCCAAGGGTATGACCATCATGAATATGATGAGACCGGTCAGATCAGCGCTCACGAATATTGCAACGCGGCTGTCGCAGTCGGCACTGGCTCGTTTCGCGCGCAATCAGCGTGGAGCGACGGCGGTGGAATTCTCCATGGTCATGGTGCCGTTTCTGGCGATTTTGTTTGCGATCATGGAAACGGCGCTCGTGTTCTTCGCGACCCAATCGCTTGAAACCGTGGCGGCGGATTCCGCGCGTCTCATTCTCACCGGCCAGGCTCAAAACGGCGCCCTCGACCAGGCAAAATTCAAAGACGAGGTATGCAAGCGAGTCAAAGGCTTGTTCAATTGCGCCAACAAGCTCTTTGTCGATGTGCGCAAGTTCCAGAACTTCGCGTCGATCGCGGTTCCCACGCCCGTCGATGCCAACGGCAACCTGCCACAGAATCAAACCGACTATACCTATCAGCCCGGCGGGCCCGGCGACATCGTGGTCGTGCGGCTACTCTATAACTGGCCGATCTACGTTACATTTTGGAATCAGGGGCTGACCGACATGCCCGGAAGCAACCACCTGTTGGTGGCCACCGCCGCATTTCGCAATGAGCCATATTGAACGGAGAATGACCATGACGTTCAATTGCATGGGATCGCTCGTCCGCGCGCTGCGGCGGTTCGCGACAGCGCGCGGCGGCGTTTCGGCCGTCGAATTCGCTCTGCTGTTCCCGATGATGCTGACATTGTACTTCGGCGGCGTCGAGGTCACGACCGGCGTTTCCATCAGCCGAAAGTCGACGCTTGTCGCGCATACGGTTGCCGACCTGGTCGCACAGACCAACAACGTGACCGACGCCGGCATGCAGGACATTTTCAAGGCGGCGGGCGCCGTCGTCGCGCCATACAGCGAAACCGATCTGAAGGTCACGGTGTCGAGCATTGAAATCGACGCCGCCGGCATCGCAAAAATCAAGTGGAGCGATACCCACGGCGGCACCGCGCGGCCGGTCGACCAGGTCGTTACGCTCAAGCCGGCTCTCGTGGTCCCCAATACGTCGCTGATCTGGGGAGAGGTCGACTACATGTACAAGCCGACCTTTGGCTGGGTTCTGACCGGCACCTTCAACCTTGGCGACAAGTCGATGCTTCGGCCGCGCCTGTCCAACATCGTCACGCGCAGCGCGAGCTGATCGGCTGACCGTAAAGACACTCCAGCTATTTATTTTTTCGCATTTTCCGCGGCGAACCGGTGTCCACCGCGCCGAAAGACGCGCTGTTCAGACGATCGGCAGTTCGGTCGTGGACTTGATTTTCTCCATCGCGAAGCGCGACGTCACGTTTTTGAGCGGAACCGCGGCGATCAGCCGCTTGTAGAACTCGTCGTAGCCGGCGATGTCTTTCACGATCACGCGCAGCATGTAATCGACGTCACCGGCCATGCGATAGAACTCCATAACCTCGGGCATGGCGCCGACGACTTCCGCGAAACGCTTCAGCCATTCCTGCGAGTGGTCGCCGGTTTCGACCGACACGAAAACCGTCACGCCCAGCCCGAGCTTGTCCTGGTCGACGATGGCGACGCGCCGCTGGATCACGCCCTCCGCCTCGAGGCGCTGAATGCGCTTCCAACACGGCGTCGACGACAGCCCGACGCGGCTGCCGATTTCGGCGACGGAGAGCGAAGCATCCCGCTGCAATACGGTCAGAATCTTGCGGTCGATGGCATCCATGCGGCGTTCTTTCGGGTGGCTTGATATGACCAAAATTGCACTAAAACTGAGAATAATAATCTTATTACACGATTTTTTGAGCTAGAGATAGAAGAAAATTATCCAAACAGGGGTCGTTCCGCGCCCGGATCGCCATTACCTTGGCGTCGCAATCCGCGCCCGGCGCCATCGGCGTTTGCACGCGAAACCGGACCGGTTCGTCGCCGGTAATTGCAACAGCTTCGGAAAGCCGGTTTCCACCGTTGCGCCAGGCGCGCTAGAAAGCCCATCCGCATGCGCCCGCCGCTCCTGTCCCTGGTTCGGATGCTGGTTCTGGCACTGGCCGCGATCAGCGCCGCCGCCTCTGCACCCGCGCAGGAAGCCGGCCCGCTGGTTTCCGTGGACTGGCTCAAGCTGCAGCTCGGTCAACCCAACCTCGTCATTCTCGACGTGCGTTCCGCCATCGACGGCGGCGGCGTGGAAGCCTATGCCCGCGCGCATATCCCCGGAGCGGTGCATAGCGACTACGACAAGGCCGGCTGGCGCGCCACGCGCGACGGTCTGCCGTTCATGCTGCCGACGATCGCGCAACTGGAAAAGCTCATCGGCGAATTGGGCATCGACGAAGACAGCCGCGTGGTCATCGTGCCCGCCGGCGTCAGCGCCACCGACTTCGGTTCGGCCACGCGCGTCTACTGGACCCTGAAGGTCGCAGGATTGTCGCGGCTCTCGATTCTGGACGGCGGACAGGCGGCCTGGGTTGCCGCCGGCTATGGCGTTGAAACCGGCACCAACACGCCGTCGCCGACGATCTTCACCGCCAGTCTCAACCGCGATCTGATGGCGGTTACCGCCGACGTGGAAAAAATCCTCGGTGACGGCAATGGCGCGCTCGTGGACGCGCGCGCCCCGCCCTATTTTCTCGGCAAGCTCAAGGCCGACGCCGCCCAGGCCTATGGCCACATCCCCGGCGCCATCAGCCTCGACAGCGAAACCTTCTATGATCCGAAAACCAATCGCCTGCGGCCGCGCGCGGAGCTGGCGGCAATCGCGGCGCGCGTTCCGGCGGCCGTGCCGGTCGTGACCTATTGCAACACCGGGCACTGGGCGTCGACTGACTGGTTCGTGCTGTCGGAACTGCTTGGCCGGCGCGACGTGAGGCTCTACTACGGCTCCACGGTGGACTGGACGTCGGACCCGGCGCGCCCGGTTTCCTCGTCGCGCACCAAGTGGGACGATATCAAGCGATTCTTCCGGCTCGGCACATGACGGCTAACGACATGGCGAATCCGATGACGGCCGCGGCGGCGGGCGCGCACGGAAATCCGACGCGAACGATCGACTGGCCGTTTGTGGCGACCGCCGTATTGGCGACGCTCCTGCTGATTGGGCTGGTTCTCATCGACGGCCAGCCTAATTCGGCCGCGCTGCTCGTTTTCGGATTTGCGCTCGGCATCGCCTTCTTCAAAGCGGAATTCAGCTTCACCGCGTCCTGGCGCCGTTTCGTTTCGACAGGCGAGGCCGGTGGACTGCTGGCAATCCTGCTCATGATCGCGATCCTCGCGGTCGCGGTCGTACCTGCTGCGGCGCTGTTGCCGCATTTCGGCGGCGCCATCGCGCCCGTCGGCCCATCGCTGGTCGTCGGTGCCTTTGTTTTCGGTGCCGGCATGCAGCTCGCCAACGGCTGCGGCTCAGGCACGCTTTATACCGTCGGCGGCGGGTCGGGCCGCATGCTGGTCACGCTCGCCCTCTTCATCGTCGGCTGCCTCTTTGGAAGCCTGACGCTTCCCACGTTTCTCGCGCTTGGCGGTGTCGATCCGGTCCTCGCCAGCGACTACTTTGGCCCCTGGGGCGGTCTCGCGGTGACGCTGGCCACGATCGGCGTCGCGGCGTTTGCAGTATTTGCCATCGCGCGCCGGCGCGGCGCCGGAACGATTCCGCGGCGCTCGTTCCTGATCGGCGCTTTCGCGATTGCCGCGGTGATGATCGGCGTCTTCGCCGCCGGCGGCCATCCGTGGAGCGTCACCTTCGGCTTCACATTATGGGGCGCCAAGCTCGCGACGCTTGCGGGTTTCGATCTGTCGCAGGCTCCGTTCTGGCAATGGGCGGGAGCCAGGCATGCATTGGGCGATTCCGTTCTCGGCGATACGTCGAGCCTGACCAACTTCGGCATGATTTTCGGCGCCATGGCGGCGGCGGCCTTCGGCAAGCCATTCGCGCGCGCATCCTGGCCGCCGGCGCGTTCGTTGCTCGCCGCCGGCATCGGCGGGCTGCTGATGGGCTGGGGCGCGCGGCTCGGATTTGGCTGCAACATCGGCGCATTCGTCGGCGG
>JBGPOB010000024.1:0-19543 GCA_041487815.1 Xanthobacteraceae bacterium
GAATTCAGCCGCGAAACGCGCGACCAGACCCGGCTCGACATCTGCGACCCGGCCGCGATCGCCTGCCGCGCCAGCGTCATCAATCCGGACCTCACCGGATCGCCGACGGGCGGCGCACCCGTCCAGCACAAGCCGAACAGCACCCGCGCCAATACAATGGCGGGCTACTTCTCCGACCAAGCCAAATGGCAATCGTTTGAATTTCTGACTTCGGTCCGCTTCGACCGCTTCAGCGCCGTGTACCAGGACCTCGACCAGGCCGTGGTCGCCAATCAGCGGCTGGCACGCACCGACAATCTGTGGAGCTACCGGTTTGGCGTCGTGCATCATCCGACGCCGAACTCGAGCGTTTATGTGGCTTACGGCAATTCCTACAATCCCTCCGCCGAGCAGGGAACGCTTGCAAATCCGAGCCAGGCGGCGCTGGCGCCCGAGCAGACGAAAACGCTCGAAGCCGGCGCCAAGGCGGATGTGCTCGAAGGACGGCTGTCCCTGACCGGCGCCATTTTTCGCATCGACAAACAAAACTTGCGGATCACCGATCCTACCAACAGCACGGTCTCCATTCTTGACGGAACCGCGCAAGTTGACGGTGTCGAGCTGGGGGCGGCGGGCCGGATTACCGACAAGTGGCAGGTGCTCGGCGGTTACAGCTATCTTGCGTCGCAGATCACCGGAACCCGCGACCGCAGCATCGCCGGGCGGCATCTGCCCAATACGCCGCCGAACAACTTCACGCTGTGGACGACCTATGACATCGCGCCGCAGTGGACCGTCGGAGGCGGCGCCATCTACCAGGACACGGCCTTCGCCAACACCGGCAATACGGCATTCGTCCCCGACTACTGGAAGTTCGATGCCATGCTGAGCTACCGCATCGATCAGAAGTCGAGCCTGCAGCTCAACGTCTACAATCTCACCGACAAGCTCTACTACGCGCAGTATTTCGGCGGCAACGTCGTGCCGGCGTCCGGCCGCTGGGCCTCGCTGACCTATCGGATCCGCTGGTGAGCCCGCGGCATCGCGCAGGAACCGACCCGTCATGATGGTGCATATTCCCAATGTGTTGACGTCGGAGCAACTCGCGCACTGCCGCGCGGTCATGCAACGCGCGGACTGGATCGACGGCGCGGCGACCGCGGGACACCAGTCGCGGAAGGTGAAGCACAATCTGCAATTGCCGGAGGATTCCGAGGCCGCTCGCGAGCTTGGCGGCATCGTCATGGGCGCGTTGGCGCGCAATGCGCTGTTTGTCTCGGCGGTGCTGCCGCAGCAGGTGTTCCCGCCGCTCTTCAACCGCTACGACGCCGGCATGGTCTTCGGATCGCACGTCGACAACGCCATTCGCGAACACGCCGCGTCAGGCCTGCGCGTGCGCACCGATGTTTCCTCGACGTTGTTCATCTCCGCGCCAGAGGATTACGACGGCGGCGAGTTGGTCGTCGAAGACACCTATGGCAACCATTCCGTGAAACTGCCGGCCGGCGACATGATCGTCTATCCGGGCACCAGCGTTCACAACGTCACGCCGATCACGCGCGGCGCGCGCATTGCCGCGTTCTTCTGGACGCAGAGCCTGATCCGCGATGAGACGAAGCGGGCGCTGATGTTCGATCTCGACATGTCGATCATCGCTTTGACGCGCGACCACCCTGAGCATCCGAGCGTGGTGCAGCTGACCTCGATCTATCACAATCTATTGCGGCAGTGGGCGCAGACGTGACCGGCGCGACGCGGCTTATGTCGCGGCCCAGGCACGCTTAAGGGTCGCGCCAACATCCGCCAGCACCCGATCGGCCGCACCGAGATAGCCGGACATCGATGCGAAGCCGTGCATCTGGCCGGGAAAATGCCGAAACGTCACCGGCACCCTGTGGCGTTGAAGCAGCCGCGCGTATTCTTCGCCTTCGTCGCACAGCGGATCGCAGCCGGCGGTCGCAATGAACGCCGGCGGCAGCGTCGCGATACCGTCCGCGCGCAGCGGCGACACCCGCCAGTCGTCAATATCGCTTGCATCGTTGAGATAGTGGTCGCGAAACCAGGCCATGATCGCCGTCGTCAGATTGAAGCCGTCGCCGACGCGGCGGAATGAATCCTGCGTCAAGGACAGGTCGACCGTGGGGTAGAGCAGAACCTGGCACGCAATCCGCGGTCCGCCATGGCGCGCCGCCATCTGGCAGGCGACCGCTGCGAGATTACCCCCGGCGCTGTCGCCGCCGACCGCCATACGGCCGGAATCGAGCGCAAGACTTGCGGCATTGTCGTTGACCCAGTTGAGCGCGGCCCAGCAATCCTCGACCGCGGCCGGAAATTTGTGCTCGGGCGCCAGCCGATAATCGACCGACACGACCGCGCAGGCCGCGGCGTTGGCGAGACTGCGGCAAAGATTGTCATGGGTATCGATGTCGCAGAACACCCAGCCGCCGCCATGGAAAAATATCAGAACCGGTTGCGCCTCGCCGGCCTTTGGCGCGCGGCTGCGGTAGAGCCGGATCGGAATGGCGCCCTGCGGGCCGCTGGCGGGCAAATCCCGCGTTTCCGCGACTGCGGGCTGTGGCTGCTTCAGTGCCGCGCGCATATCGCGCATCTGCTGGCGCGCCTGCGCCGGGGTGAGCGTTTCGAACGCCGGCCTTGCGGCCTTGATCATGGCGTCGAACAGAATTTGTGCGTCGGGATCGAGCGGCATTTCTACTTCTCACAAATTGGAATTCATGCGAGCGGCGGCGCGACGCCGTCCGGCAACGGAATCTCGTGCGCGTTCAAGGTCATTGCAACCATCGTGTAGTAGCCGATCAGCGCGGTCAGCTCGACCGTGGCAACGACACCGAAGCGGTCAAGGACGCGCTGATAGGTCGCCGCGGCGATCTTCGTGTGTTCGTTGAGTTCGCGCGCGAAGGCATGGATCGCCAGAAGATCGGCGTCGTCGGTCGGCGGAACGGCGCGGTTGCGCACGGCATCGATCAAGCTTTGAGAAAGCCCCGCCTGTTGCGCCATCTGTTCGTGGATGTGCCATTCAAGCTGGCAGTTGCAGTGGCGCGCGGTGACGAGAATGGCCAGCTCGGAAAGCCTTGCCGGCAGCGAGATACGATAGCGCAGCAATTCGCCCAACTGCTGCCACTTGTCGGCCAGCTCCGGCCGGTGCAGCGCCGCGCGCAGCGGACCGCGCAATGCACCACGCGGACCATTGACGATCGCGTCATAGACCTTGCGTTGCTCCGGGGTCATGGTTTCCGGCGTCGGCAACGGGATGCGCGCCACGTCACTCTCCTCGCGATCGCTCCAATCGGGCATTTCCATTCGCGATCATGAATCGTCGACCGCCTCGGTCGCGTGCGCCGACGGCCGCGCGCAAAATGTCGCATGCCAGTCCGCGAGGCGGGGGTGGCCGCTGCGCCATGGCTGCGCAGAAAACCGGAAATCCAGATAGGACAGCGCGCAGCCGATCGCGATGTGACCGATCGTGAAGCCCGAGGCCGCGAGCGCGCCGGCCTCGCGTTCGAGCGCGGCCAGCGTCGCCTCCCGCCGTTTCGCGAAGCTGGCGAGGTGGGCATCGGATTTTTCTGCGCGCATGGTCTCGCCGCGCCAGAGCACCAGAAAATCCAGCATGCCGTCGCCGAGCGCCTGCCGGCGCAGGGCCGTAAAACGCGCGCCGCGCTCGGCCGGAAACAGCTTCGGCCCGCCGTGCAACGTATCGAGGTATTCGCAGATCACGCGGGAATCGTAGAGCGGCGCGCCGTCGTCGAGGACCAGCGTCGGGATTTTCGACAGCGGGTTGTCGCGCATCAGTTCGGCATGCGGCTTGGTTGCGGCCGCGACCGAGCGCACGCGCTCGATGCGATCGACGACGCCGACCTCGTGCGCCACGATCATCACCTTGCGGACGAATGGCGAGCGCGGCGACCAGTGCAGCTTCATTGGAGATCCCAGAATTCGTTGAACATTACATGGGAATACTAGGATTTCACGGTGGCACGCGCTACGCTGGTCGCGGCATGACAGGTCGGGCAATTATCGGGGTTAGGAGCGCGCGATGAACACAGCATTTCTGCGATGCGTGGCGTGGGCCGCGGCCCTGGCAAGCGCGATCGTTGTGGGTGGTGCTTCCGCGCAGACCTATCCCAGCCATCCGATCACGCTGGTCAACCCGTACGCCGCTGGGGGGCCTGCCGATGTGCTGGCGCGCACGATCACCGAGCCGATGGGCGCCATGCTCGGGCAGCAGATCGTGCTGCTCAACAAGCCGGGCGGCGCCACCGCGATTGCTGCCTCCTATGTCGCGACCGCGCCCAAGGACGGCTACACGCTGATGATCTCAAGCGCGTCGGCGCATATCGTCACGCCGTTGCTGGCGAAAGTGAACTACGACGGGATGCGCGATTTCGCATTCGTATGCATGATCGCGAGCGTTCCGAACGTGCTGGTGACGCGGGCGTCGCTGCCGGCAAAATCAGTCAACGAACTCATCGCGCTGGCCAAGACCGACCCCGGCAAGCTCACCTATGCGTCGGTCGGCAACGGCAGCCAGCCGCACCTTGCCGGCGAATTGTTACAGCAGATGAGCGGCACAAAGCTGATCCACGTGCCCTACAAGGGCGCGGCGCCGGCGACCATCGATCTTCTGTCCGGGCAGATCGATCTCGGAATTCTCAACGCTCCGCCGCTGCTCGAACATATCAAAGCCGGCAAGCTGAACGCGCTCGGCGTGGCCTCGCTCAAGCGCACGCCTCAGCTACCGGACGTGCCGACGCTCGACGAACTCGGTCTCAAGGGCTTCGACGTCGTGACCTGGTATGGCATCTCCGCGCCCGCCGGCACGCCCGCGGTGGTCGTGGAGAAGCTCGCCGCGGCGTTCGAAAGATCGCTCGCGCTCCCCGAAGTCAGAAGCAAGCTTGCCGCGCTCGGCGTTGAACCATCCTATCTTTCGCCCGCCGACTTCGTTGGCTATCTCGGCAGCGATGCCAAGCGTCTCGGCGACCTGATCAAGACCGCGCATATCAACACGCAATAACGATCGTCACGCACCAGAGGCGGATCGCGACCAATGGACCTCGAACAATTCCGCCTAGATATTGCCGAAGGCGTGGCAACCGTCGTGTTCGATCGCCCGCCCGTCAACGCGCAAAACCGCCGGACGCGCGAGGAGTTCATCCGGTTGTTTGATGCGCTCGGCGATCGCGACGACGTTCGCGTCGTGATCCTTACCGGCACCGGCGAAATGTTTTCCGCGGGCGCCGACATCAAAGAGCGCGTCGACCTGGTGCACGAGCCGGGCGACTACGTGCGGCACAATCGATTGGCGCGCGAATTCTTCTACGCGGCGCGCGACTGCGCGCGGCCGGTGATTGCGGCGGTCAACGGTCCGGCGCTGGGCGCGGGCTTCGCGCTCGCGCTCGCCTGTGACATCGTGCTGGCGTCGGACAATGCCATCTTCGCGATGCCGGAGATCAACGTCGGGCTGGCGGGCGGCGCCGGTTTTTTGATGGAGCACTTCGGGCGTTCGAAGGCGCGTGCGATGTATTTTACCGGCCGGCGGGTCAACGCGGCGGAGTTGCACCGGCTCGGCGTGATCGAAGCCTGCGTGCCGCGTGGCGAGTTGATGAAAGCGGCGCTCGACATCGCGCGCGATATCGCCGCCAAAAGCCCGCTGGCCGTGCGCCAGATCAAGCGCACGCTCAACACCATCGAGGAAATGCCGGTGCGCGACGCCTATCGCTTTGAGCAGACCGTGACGGTGGAGTTGTCGCATTCGGAGGATGCGCGCGAGGCGCAGCGCGCGTTTCTCGAAAAACGCAAGCCCGAGTTCAAGGGACGCTAAGATCAGCGCCCTTCGGCGTCGCACAACGTTGTGCCTGCGCTATGACGCGGTATCATATTTGATAAGGCGCCTGCCGCCTGAAAGAACGTAGAGGACCGTTGCCATGCCACTGCCGAAGCACGTTTTCGATCCGCCGTTTAATGTGGTGCGGTCGAGCCATGTCGTGCTTGGCGTAACCGACCTTGACCGCAGTCTTGCCTTCTACCAGATGACGCTTGGCCTGTGCGTCGAGGACCGCACCGGTGACTGCGTCTATCTGCGTGCGGTCGAGGAACGGCAACATCATTCGTTGGTGCTCAAGCGCACGAGCGCTCCGGCCTGCGAACGCATCGGCTTCAAGCTCGCCAGCGAGGAAGACCTCGACAAGGCGGCGGCGTTTTGCAAGGCCAAGGGGCTGCGCCACGCGTTCGTGAAAGCGCCGTATCAGGGGCGCACGCTGCACGTAACCGACCCCTTCGGCATGCCGGTTGAGTTTTATTTTACGATGGAAAAGCGCGAACGGTTGCTGCAGCAATACGGCCGCTACAAGGGCGTGCATGCGCAGCGCCTCGATCATTTCAACATTTTCTCCCCGGAACTGCAGGACGCGATCGAGTTCTACGCGCTGCTCGGCTTCCGAATGACGGAATATACCGAGGAAGACGGCAAGGACGGTCGCATCATCGCCGCCTGGATGCACCGCAAGGGCAATGTTCACGACCTCGCGTTCACCAACGGCAAGGGGCCGCGCCTGCACCATCTTGCGTACTGGGTGCCGTCGCCGATCAACATCATCCATCTGTGCGACGTGATGGCCTCGACCGGATACCTCGATAACATGGAGCGCGGCCCCGGCCGCCACGGCATTTCAAATGCGTTTTTCCTCTATGTGCGGGATCCGGATGGGCACCGCACCGAGTTCTACGCATCCGACTACCAGACCATGGATCCCGACCATGAGCCGCTGCGCTGGTCGGTGCGCGACCCGCGCCGGCAGACGCTGTGGGGCCAGCCGGCTCCGCGCTCGTGGTTCGAGGAAGGAATGCAGTTCACGAATCAGCCGGTGCGCGAAGCCCTGTTCAGGGCCGACGTGATCATCGCGGCGTAGGTCAGATCGCAACCCGCCTGCGGCTGTCATTGCGAGCGACCCGTCTACGCAAGGCTTCGACGGGCTTGCTGCCTGCCCGCCGAAGCTTTAGCGAAGGCGGGAGCGAAGCAATCCCGTACCGCACGCCGAGATTGCTTCGTCGCGCTGACGCGCTCTTCGCAATGACAGCACCGCGCCCTAGAACATCCCGTTGTTGTTCTGCGCGGTCTCGGGGATCGGCTGCACCACATCCCAGTGCTCGACCACCTTGCCTTTGTCGTCCATCCGGAAGATGTCCATGATGGCGTTGCCGCGCGTTCCCGGCTCGCGCACCGCGTGGACGTGCACGATCACGTAGTCGCCGTCGGCGAAGATGCGCTTGATCTCGCTCTTGTTGTTCGGGAACTTGTCCTTGAGGAAGGCGATGAAGCCCTTCGTTCCCTCAATGCCATCCTTGGCGGTCGGATTGTGCTGCTTGTAACCGGCGGCGCCGACGTATGTGATCGCCAGGTCGTAATCCTTCTTGTTGAGCACGGCGTCGTAGAACGCGGCGATGGTTTTCTTGTTGGCCTCCATCTGCGCGGCATCGGCGGCGCTTGCCGGCCGCTCGCCGAAACAAGCCGCCGCAACCAGCACAGACGCAATCAGCAGGTAGCGAATCATGACAACCTCCCTTGTTGATTTACCCGACTATTTCATATGGCTCGGCAGATACAGCGCGATAATGGGGAACATGATGAGAATGGTAAGGCGAAGCAGGTCGGTGACGATGAACGGCAGTACACCATAGAATATCGTCGATATTTTAACATCTTCGATCACGCTCTTGATAACGAAAATGTTCATGCCGACCGGTGGATGAATGAGCCCGAGCTCGACCACCATGACGATCAAAACGCCGAACCAGATCGGGTCGAAGCCGAGAGCAATAATCACGGGGAATATGATCGGGACCGTGAGGATGATCATGGCGAGCGCATCCATCAGGCACCCGAGCACCAGATACATCAACATGATCAGAATCAGCACGCCGTAGGCGCCAAGGCCGAGGCCGGTCAAGAATGCCGTCACCTTTTGCGGTGTCTGCGTCACGGTGAGAAAGTAGCCAAACAGGATCGCGCCGATCAGGATCGTAAACACCGCCGCCGTGGTGCGCGTCGCATCGAGCAGGGAGCGGCGAACGCCCGCCCCCGACAGCCGGCCGCGTGCGATCCCGATGATGAATGCACCGCCCGCGCCCATGCCAGCCGCTTCCGTCGCGGTGAACAAGCCACCATAAATGCCGCCGATGACAAAAATGAACAGCAGCATCGTGGCCCAGACATCCTTAAGCGCCGCCAATTTCTCCGACCACGGCGCACGCGCGCCTGCCGGCAGAAAGCCGGGCCGCGAGTAGCCGATGATCGTGATCGTGATCATGTACATGCAGACCGCAAGCAGGCCTGGCAGCACGCCGGCGATGAATAGCTTGCCGACATCCTGCTCGGTGATCAGGCCATAAACCGCAAATACCGCGGACGGCGGGATCATGATACCGAGCGTGCCGCCGGCCGCGATCACGCCGGTGGAAAACGACTGCGGATAGCCGAACCGGCGCATTTCCGGATAGGCCACTTTTGAAAACGTCGCCGCGGTCGCAACCGACGAGCCGCAGATCGCGGCAAAGCCGCCGCAGGCCGCGATGGTGGCGATGCCAAGCCCGCCGCGCAAATGCCCCATGAACGCATTGCCGGCCCGGAACAGCTCGCGGCTCATGCCGGAGGTCGTGGCGAACGCGCCCATGAGCAAGAACATCGGCACGACGGCGAAGTTGAAGTCGGTCACCGTCCGCATCGAGGTCTGCCCGACCATCTTCAGCGCCGGCGTGCCGCCAACAATGTAACCGAATCCGGTGACCCCGACCAATCCCATGGCCATGCCGACCGGCACGCGCAGCAGCATCAGCACGAACAGGGAGACGAACCCGATAATCGCGACGGCATCAGTGCTCATGTCACCCTCATTCCACCGGCTTGATTTCTTGCTGGTCGCGGGCCATCGCCATGGGATTGAAGATCAGTCGGTAGGTACGAATTGCGATCAGCAAGACCGCCGAGACATCGCCGGCCCAGGCCATCGCGAAAAACGGCCAGGTCGGGAGCCGAAGATCGAAGGTGAGCACGTTGTCGTTGTAGGTGCCGATGACCTTGTCGACTAATGTGTAGGTCTGCGTAGCGACCACGAACAACAGGACCAGCGTGGCGAATATATCCAACCAGCGCTGATAACGCGGGCCGACGTTGGCCCAAAGAAGATCGACGGTGATGTGAGCGCCGCGATAGCTTGTCGCCGCGATGCCCCAGAAAATCAGGATGCCGAGCAGCAGGCGGCCGAAATCGTAGGCGTCCGGAATCGAGAACGAGAAGAAATAACGCAGCAGCACCGAGACGAATGTGTCGGCGGCGACGAGGCCAACGAAAAAAGCCGCAATCAACTCGATCGCGGCGATGAAACTATCCATCCTGTTGCGCGGCACCCAATCGTCGCCGCCGCGGATCTCAATTCTTGCCGTCTCTGCCATGATCTTCCCCGACGCGGCGACGGCGGCGAGATTTCGCCGCCGTCATTTTCATGCGCGCCGCCCCCCGAGCGAAAGCGGCTCCACGCGCGATCAGAAGCCGCCCTTGAACTGGGCAAGCGAGGCTTGCAGTTCCTTCATGATCGGATCGGGATCGGCACCGACCTTGCGCACGTCGTCCGCCCACTGCTTGTAAAGGAAGTCCGCGGACCTTCGCCATTCCTCAGCCTGTGCGGCGGTGACGGTGTAGACCTCGTGATCGGGCATCGCCTTGACCTTGATTATGCCCGCGGCCTCGTAGTCGATCCACGGACCGGCAAACTTCGCGGCCCAATCGGACGTGCAGTGATCGTCGATCACCTTTTTCTGCGCCGCCGACATCGACTCGTAGGTCTTGTTGTTGATGATCCACTGGAACGTGCTCGTCGTCACCGGGAGCTCCAGATGATATTTCGTCACCTTGTCGATGCCGAACAGGATTACCGATCCCCACGGCGACGTCACCGTATCGACAACGCCCTTTTCCATGAGGTCGCGTGTTTCCGAGGGGCCCGCCTGCACGTTGGTGGCGCCGAGCGAGACCATCCAGGCGGCAAACGTGCCGTGCGACGGGCGCACCTTCGCCCCTTTGAGATCGCCCGGCACCACGACCTTCTTGTTCTTGAAATGAATGCGCGCGGGGTCGTAGGTGAAGGAATAACAGTACTTCACCTCCTTCATCTCGGTCGGGGCATACTTCCGGTACCACTGATCGATCGCCCTGACCGCGCCGTGCGCTTCCCCGACCATGAACGGCAGCTCGCCGGCAGCAATGATCGGAAACCGTCCAGGCATCTGGCCCGGATTAATGTAGGACACGTCGGCGATGCCGTCGCGCGTCATGTCGTAGTGGTCGAAAGCCTTGCCGAGCTGTTGCGCCGGATAGACCGTCGATTTGATCGTGCCGCCCGAGGCCTTCTCGACCGAGGCGCCCCACTCCTCCATCGCCTTCTGCAGCGGGTGCGTCGCCGGCACCCAGTGCGACAGCCTGAGACTAAAGCTCTTGTCCTGCGCCGACGCAGGCATCGTGAGCGCCGCGAGCGCGACGCCGATCAACAACGTACGAAGTATCATTGTCTCCTCCCATCGCTGAATCAAGGCGCTGCTGTGTCGCAGCGCATTGTCGTGCTCAATAGGACGCCTTGTACTGGTCGAGCGCCGCCCGCAACTCCTTCATGATGACGTCCGGATCGCCGCCAACCTTGCGCACGCCATCCGCCCATTGCTTGTGCAGCGGCTCGGCCGACGCCTTCCATTCCTTCACTTGCGCGTCGGTCACCGAATAGATTTCGTGTCCTTCCAGAGCCTTCAGTTTGTTGATACCCGAAGACTCAAAATCTGCCCAGGGACCCGCAAATTTCGCCGCCCAATCGTTCGTGCAATGCTCGTCGATCACTTTTTTCTGCGCGGCAGACAGCGAGTCGTAGGTTTTCTGGTTCATGATCCATTGGAACGTTGCCGTCGCCAGCGGAATATCCAGGTGATACTTCGTGACCTTGTCGGCGCCGAGCAGCGTCACCGAACCCCACGGAAATGTCAGCGCGTCGGCGACGCCTTTCGAAAGCAGGTCGGCCGCCTCCGATGGTCCCGATTGAACGTTGGTGCCGCCAAGCAGCGTCACCCAGGCAGCGAATGTCGCCTGCGACGGCCGCACCTTCAGACCCTTCATATCGGCCGGAACCACGACCTTCTTGGCGCGCGTATGCAGCCGGACCGGATCGAGAATAAACGCAAAGCAGAACTTCACGTCCTTCTGTTCGGTGACCGCGTACTTGCGATACCAGGCATCGATCGCTCTGATGCCGCCGTGCGACTCACCAACAAGGAACGGTAATTCGCCTGCCGAGATGATCGGGAAGCGTCCCGGCTGAAAGCCTGGATTGATGTAGGACATGTCGACGATACCATCGCGCGTCATGTCGTAATGATCCTGTGCCTTGCCGAGCTGCTGGGCGGGATAGACCTGATATTTCAGCGTTCCGCCCGATGCCTTTTCGACCGAGGCGCCCCATTCCTCCATCGCCTTTTGCAATGGATGCGTCGCCGGCACCCAGTGCGACAGCTTGAGCGTGATGGTCTTGTCCTGCGCCAGCGCAGGCATGGCCGCCGCGGCAAGCACCGCGCCGACGATAAACGTTGAGAGCTTCATATATTCTCCTCCCCCGCGTTGGGTCAGTAGGACGCTTTGTACTGGTCGAGCGCTGCCTTGAACTCTTTCAGGATGGTATCGGGGTCGCTCCCGGCCTTGCGGACGGTGTCGGCCCATACGGTGCGCAGCGGCTCGGCGGACTTCTTCCACTCATTGAGTTGGTCAGCCGTGATCGAATAGACCTCGTGATCCGGCATGGCCTTCAGCTTGGCAACGCCGGCGTGTTCGAAATCTCCCCACGGATCGGCGAATTTTCCGGCCCATTCGATGTTGCATTGACCATCGACGGCTTTCTTTTGCGCCGCCGACATCGAATCGTAGACCTTCTGGTTGATCAACCATTGGAACATGGTCGTCGAGATGGCCGCGTCCATGTGATACTTCGTAACCTTATCGACACCGAGCAGCGGCACCGAGCCCCACGGGAACATCACCGCTTCGGCAACGCCCTTTTCCATCACGTCGCGCACTTCCGTGGCGCTCGCCTGCACGTTGGTGCCACCGAGTTGAGTGACCCAGGCCGCGATGGTCGCCTGCGACGGACGGATCTTCATGCCTTTGATGTCGGCCGGCGTAAGAATCTTCTTCTTGCTGGAATGCCAAGTCGCCGGATCGAGAATGAACGAGAAGCAGAGCTTCACGTCCTTCATCTCCTTGGCCGCATACTTGCGATACCAGGCATCGGCGGCACGGATGCCACCGTGCACCTCACCGATCTGGAAAGGAATTTCGCCGAGCGAGACGATCGGGAAGCGGCCGGGCTGATAGCCTGGATTGATGTAACCGACATCGGCAATGCCGTCGCGCACCATGTCGTAATGGTCGAACGCCTTGCCGAGCTGCTGGGAAGGATAAACGCTGGACTTGATGGTACCGCCGGAAGCCTTCTCCAGTGCGGCGCCCCATTCTTCGGCTGCCTTCTGCAGCGGGTGCGTCGCGGGAACCCAGTGGGAAATCTTGAGCTGGATGGTTTTGTCCTGCGCGGCCGCAGGGGCAACCAGCGCGGCCAACGCCGCTCCGACCAGCAATGCGCGAAGCACCATGTCATCCTCCCGTTGTTCGATTCCCTCGCCGGTCTTGTCACCAGCGAATGCGACATCGCCGATCGGATCAATGTCGTCATTTCATTGTTTATTCGTATCAGATCGGCCGCCGCTCGGGCAATACAAGCGATAGCGGGAAACCGCCGGATTACTGCGCTAAGTGACTTCAAAAAAGCGGATCTGCACGTTGTCCGGGAAACGCGCGCCGGAACAGAGAAAAATGCCGCGCGTCAACCAGGCGAGGTCGGGCGCCGAGGTTTCGAACCTGGCGACCGTGCGAAAATAGATCTGCGACGGATCGACCGGCAGCCCGCGCGCGAGGCGATCCATCGCTTCCGGCGAGCCATGGCGAAGGCCGGTATTCTCGACATAGATCAGCGCGCCGGCGTCGCTCTCCAGCACATAGCGCGCGTGGATCTCGGTACAGCCGTCGCTCCGCCAGACTTGAAAATCGGCGCCGCCCGGTAGCATGCGACCGTTGAGCCGGGGTCCACTCACGGTCCCGCCGGATATCGGGATGACGCGCCGCCTGCCATGCGGCGTATCGCCAACGTCGATCGGCGGCGTAACGCCGGCGACGAGGTCGGTCACCAGGCTTAACTTTGGGGTTGCAATATCGTACATCGCGCCTCCTGCCTGCGTTCGCGTGTATGGGCCTCCTGCGCAAGCGGTCCAGACTCCACCTGCGTATGCGCCTCCGTTAACATGCGATAGTCCTGACCTGATAGCCAAGCCAAGACTACAATCAAAAAAGACTCCGGAGACGCCGATGCAACGAAGTAAGCCGCCATTCCGTGCCGACCATGTCGGCAGCCTGTTGCGAACGCCGCCTTTGAAGACCGCACGCGAGAAGCTCGAACAGGGACGGATGTTGCCGGCGGAGCTCATGCGGATTGAAGACGAGGAAATTCGCAAGATCATCCGCAAGCAGCAGGAGATCGGCCTCGAGGCGATCACCGACGGCGAATTTCGCCGCGCCTATTGGCACTTCGACTTCCTGCAATATCTGGACGGCTGTGAAGGCTACTGGATGGACGCACGGCAGCAGGGAGGCGGGCTTGACCCGCGCCAGTCGTTCAAGGGCGCCGTGCTCAAACCCTGGATGGTGCGTGTCATTGGCAAGCTCGGCTTTTCCAGCCATCCGCACATCGAACACTTCAAGTTTCTCAAGGCCAACACGTCGCGTACCCCCAAGGCCACGATCCCGTCCGCCAGCATGCTCAACTATCGCGGCGGACGCACGGTAGTGAGCGAAAAAGTCTATCCCGATCTCGACAATTATTACGCCGACTTGGCGCAGGCCTACGCCAAGGCGGTGCAGGCGTATTACGATGCCGGCTGCCGCTATCTACAGATCGACGACGTGGCCTTCGCCTATTTCTGCGACAACGAGCAGCGCCAGATGCTGCGCGACCGCGGCGATGACCCGGACCGCCTGTTCGACGTTTATCGCCAGGTGTTCAACACCGCGGTCAAGGATCGACCGAAAGACATGGTGGTGACGACGCACCTGTGCCGCGGCAATTTCCGTTCGACGTTCGTCGGCGTCGGCGGCTATGACCCGATCGCCGAGAAACTGTTCAACGATCTTGCCGTCGACGGCTATTTCCTCGAATGGGACAACGACCGCGCCGGCGGGTTCGAGCCGTTGCGGCTCTTACCCAAGGGCAACAAGATCGTCGTGCTGGGATTGATCACATCGAAGACCGGCAAACTGGAATCCAGGGACGCCGTCAAACGCCGCATCGAGGAGGCGACCAAGTTCGCCGCGCTCGATCAGCTCGCCCTGTCGCCGCAATGCGGCTTTGCCTCAACCGAAGAAGGCAATGCGCTGACCGATGACGAGCAATGGGCGAAGCTCAAGAGCGTCGTCGACATCGCCAAGGATGTGTGGGGATGACGTGGCGTTGGGGCGGGAGAAATTATCATTGCGAGGAGCCCAAAGGGCGGCGAAGCAATCGCGATCATGGCTGTCCAATGGCGGTGGGAGCTTGCTTCGCTCCCGCCTTCGCTAAAGCTTCGGCGGGCTGACAGCAAGCCTGTCGAAGCTCTTGACCACCGAAGCCCGCCTTCGCGGGCGAAGGCGGTTGGCGTAGACGGGTCGCTCGCAATGACAGCCCTCCATCGGGCCTTCAGTGAAAATTCCGCCCCTTCGGCAAGATACCGGTATCGGCCAGAGCGTCGACGGGCGTGCGCTCCAGGCGCAGCATGCGCACCAGCGAGTCGCCGGTGCGCGGATGGTGCGGAGGATCGGCGCGGCCGCCCTCATCCTTGTGAACAAAGGCGGGGACCTTGGCTGCGTCTTCGCTGTCGTCGGTGTCGTCCGACAGTTTTGCGAGCAGCGGCGTGAGATCGTCGAAGCGCTCGGCGACGATGTGGATCACGCCCTGCTCGCTCTGCAATACGCCGGCGACGCCGACGAGCCGCGCGCCGAGTACGATCGGACGATAAATTTCGAACATTCTCGGCCAGACGATGATGTTGGCGATCGCGGTCTCGTCTTCCAGCGTCATGAAGATGACGCCGCTCGCCGTATCCGGCCGCTGCCGCACCAGCACGATGCCGGCGACCGTCACGCGCCGGCCGGAGGCGATCTCGCCGAGCCGCTCATGCCGCAGAATTCCGCGCGCGCCAAGCTCGCCGCGCAGGAACGACACCGGATGCGCCTTGAGCGACAGCCGCAGGTGCCGGTAATCCTCGATCACATGCGCGCCGAGCGGCATCCGCGGCAGCGTCACATCGGGTTCGAGGTCAGGCATCGCGACGCGCGCAAACAGCGGCAGGTCATCCTTGTCGCCGGAGCGCTGCAACGCACGCACGGCCCACAGCGCATCGCGCCGATCAAGGCCGAGCGAGCGGAACGCATCCGCGCGCGCCAGCCGCTCCAGCGCCGACGGCGGCAAGCGCGTGCGCAGCCACAGGTCGCGCACGGAGTCAAACTCCTCCCCTCGGTCAAACCCCTCCCCTCGCCCCTCCCCGCGCACGGTCTCGATCCGGCGGGCCTGGTCTTCGGGAAAGCCGCTGATCTCGCGCAGGCCGAGCCGCAGAGCATAGCAGGCGCGAATATCGTCCTTCATTTCAGCGTGGCGCGGGTGAATTCGCTGACAGGGCGCGAATGCAGGCGCGGGCTCAAGCGTGCAATCCCAGTCGGAAAAATTGACATCGACCGGCCGCACGTCGACGCCGTGCTCCTGCGCGTCGCGCACGATCTGCGCCGGCGCATAAAAACCCATCGGCTGGCTGTTGAGCAGCGCCGCGGCGAACACATCCGGGTAGCGGCATTTGATCCAGGCCGAGGCGTAAACGAGATTGGCAAAGCTCGCGGCGTGGCTCTCGGGAAAACCGTATTCGCCAAAACCTTCGATCTGGCTGAAGCAGCGCTCGGCAAAGACCTGCTGGTAACCACGCGCGGTCATACCGTCGATGAATTTCCTGCGGAACGTGTCGATGGTGCCGACGCGCTTGAAGGTCGCCATGGCGCGGCGCAGCCGGTCGGCCTCCGCCGGCTTGAAGCCGGCGGCGACGATCGCGATCCGCATGGCGTGTTCCTGGAACAGCGGCACGCCGAGCGTCTTCTTCAACACCTGTTCGAGTTCGTCGGGCGGTCCGTGCTGCGGGGACGGCGCGGGAAACACTACCGGCTCAAGGCCCTGCCGGCGGCGCAGATAGGGATGCACCATGTCGCCCTGGATCGGCCCCGGCCGCACGATCGCGACTTCGATGACGAGGTCGTAGAATTTCGCCGGCTTGAGGCGCGGCAGCATCGACATCTGCGCGCGGCTTTCGATCTGGAAGGTGCCGATGGTGTCGGCGCGCTGGATCATGCGATAGACCGCGGGGTCCTCGTCCTGGATGCTGTGGAGATTGTGCTCGACGCCGTAATGCGCGCGCATGAACGCGAACGCGCGGCGCAGGCACGACAGCATGCCGAGCGCGAGAATGTCGATCTTGAGAATGTTGAGATCGTTGAGGTCGTCCTTGTCCCATTCGACGAAGGTGCGATCCTCCATCGCCGCGTTCTCGATCGGCACCACTTCGTCGAGCCGGCTGCGCGTGATGACGAAGCCGCCGACGTGCTGCGACAGGTGGCGCGGGAACCCCATCAGTTCGCGCGAAAGCGCCAGCGCCTGCGCCAACCGCGGATCGGACGGATCAAGTCCTGCGCGCCGCGCCTCCTTCTCCGTCACCCCCGACATCGACCAGCCCCAGAGCGAACCGGCGAGCGCGGCAACGGTGTCCTCCGACAGGCCAAACACCTTGCCGACGTCGCGCACCGCGCTACGGCCGCGATAGGAGATGACGGTGGCGGCGATGCCGGCGCGGGCACGGCCGTATTTCTCGTAAATGTACTGGATGACGTCCTCGCGCCGCTCATGCTCAAAATCGACATCGATGTCGGGCGGCTCGCGCCGCTCCGCCGAAACGAAGCGCTCGAACAGGAGATCGACGCGTTCGGGATCGACGTCGGTGATGCCGAGGCAAAAGCAGATCACCGAATTCGCCGCCGAGCCGCGGCCCTGGCAGAGAATGCCGCGCGAGCGCGCGAAGCCGACGATGTCATGCACGGTGAGAAAGTAAGGCGCGTAGTTGAGCTCGGCGATGACGGCCAGCTCATGATCGAGTGCGCGGCGCACGCGCTCCGTGATGCCGTTCGGACAGCGCCTGCGCGCGCCCTCTTCGGCGAAGGCGGCGAGCGCCGCTTGCGGCGTCGGAAAGCCGGCGCGGGTTTCGTCGGGATACTCGTATTTGAGTTCGTCGAGCGAAAAATCGCAGCGCGCGAGAAACCGCAGCGTCTCCTCGACCGCCTGCGGCGCGGCGCGAAACAGCCGCGCCATCTCTTCCGGCGGCTTCAGGTGCCGTTCGGCATTGGCTTCGAGCTTTCGGCCGGCGGCCTTCAGCGTGACATGCTCGCGGATGCAGGTGACGACGTCCTGTAGCTGGCGGCGTTCGGGCGCGTGATAGAGCACGTCGTTGACCGCGATCAGCGGAACCAATGTTTCGCTCGAAATGCGCGCCAGCCGCATGAGCCGCCGCGCATCGTCGCCGCGATAGAGTATGCCGGCGGCAAGCCAGACCGAGCGATGGGAGGCGGCGGTTTTGAGTTTGACGAGGAGACTCGCGAGATCGTCATCCTGAGAGCTTGGCCCAAAATGCGGTGTTGCAACTCCCCTCCCCCCGCGAAGCGGTGGGGAGGGGTTGGGGGTGGGGGGCGCTTCAGTGCAAATAGCGCAAAAAATTCCCCCCACCCCGGCGCCTTCGGCGCCGACCCTCCCCACCGCGCGCAAGTGCTCGCGGGAGGAGGGCGCAGTCGTTACGTGGCCAGCACTTCGATTCAGGCTCGCAAGGTGACGGCGCAAGATGCGTGGCGGCATGACGATGAGATTGAGGCCCTCGATGTCCTCGATGAGATCCTCAAGGCGCAGGATGCAATCGCCCTTTTCGGCGCGGCGCTTGCCGCGCGTCAGAAGCCGCGTCAGCCGGCCCCAGGCGGCGCGGTTCTGAGGATAGGCAAGGATGTCGGGCGTGCCGTCGGCGAAGACGAGCCGCGCGCCGACCGCCAGCTTGAGCCCGGCTTCCTTGGCCTTGGTATGCGCGCGCACCACGCCGGCGACGGAATTGCGGTCGGCGATGCCGAGCCCGGCGAGACCGAGCCGCTGCGCGCCATCGACCAGTTCTTCCGGATGCGAAGCGCCGCGCAGGAACGAGAAGTTGCTGGTGACGGCAAGTTCGGCATACGCGGACATGACGCAACTTTCATCTCACGCGAACAGCCCATGCAGAAACCAGCGCGGCTGCGCGATTTCGCGGCCGTAAAGTCCCTCGCGATAGAGCCAGACGCGCGCGCCGGCGCGGCTTTCAACCCGGAAATAGTCGCGGGTGAGGGGCGAGCCTTCGGCGTCGCGCCACCATTCCATGGCGATCCGCTCCGGCCCTTCCGCGCACGCGACCTCATGCGTGACCTGGCGCCAGCGAAATCGCGCCGGCGGACCGTCGGGCACCAGCGCGGTGACCTCCACCGGCTCCGGGCGCGCGAACAGGCGCAGCGGACGCGGCGGCGCCAGACTGTCTTGTCGATAGCCGTCATCCTGAAAGCCTGATCCGAAATGAAGTGCAGGAACTCCCCTCCCCCCGCGTGGCGAAGCGGAGTGGTGGGGAGGGGTTGGGGGTGGGGGGCAATTTTCAGCCGTGTTGTGAAAAGCAGATCCCCCCACCCTGGCGCCTTCGGCGCCGACTCTCCCCGCCGCGCGCAAGTGCTCGCGGGAGGAGGCTAAGAGTTGCGGCGCATGCGCCGGCACCGCGACAACGGCGAATTCGGGAATATGCGTATCCTGCGGGACGAGCCGCGTGACGCGGCGCAGGCCGAAGCGCGCGCCGAGACGATCGATGAGATGCGCGAGCTCGGCGTCATTGCGATCGCCCCCCGGCGCGGCAAAGCTCGCCTGCGGCGGATCGCTGCGTTCCGTGACCAGCGCCGAAAGCCGTACCATGTCGTAGCCGAAGCCGGGGTCGCAAGCGTCGCCAAGCGTGGCCAGCCGATCCTCGAACAGGCGCCGCACGCGCGCAGGATCGCGCAGCGGCGCGGCGGTGCCGATTTCGAGCCGGTGCACCTTGCCGTCAGCGCGAAACAAGGCGAGCTGGATCAGCCGCGCGCCCTCCCCGCGCCGCTCCAGCACGCCGGCAAGCTGGCGCGCCAGATGCTCGATGGTGCCGAGCACGCAAGTCTCGAGCGCGATTGGCTCGGCAAAGCGCTGCTCGGCTAAGGCTGCCGGCAGCGGCAGGCGCGGCGCGATCGGCTCCTCGTCGCAGCCGCGCGCCTGATCGAGCCGCCGCAGGAGCGCCTCGCCGAGGCGCGCGGCGCGCGGGGCGCGCGGGC
>JBGPOB010000025.1:0-19183 GCA_041487815.1 Xanthobacteraceae bacterium
GCTCAAATTCATCTGCAAGGACGTCTATCTGCGCGTCGAGCGCTCCGACACGCCGTTCACGCGCGGCTACAACGCCGGGCAGGTGATCCGCGTCCCGGTTGCGCACGGGGAGGGCAACTTCGTCGCCGACGCCGAAACGATCGCGCGCCTGGAAGGCGACGGCCGGGTGGCGTACCGCTACGTTGCGCCCGACGGCACGCTCGATCCGCAATGGAACGTCAACGGCGCCACCAACGCGATCTGCGGCATCCTCAATGCGCGCGGCAACGTGCTTGGCATGATGCCGCACCCGGAAAATCACGTCGAAGCCGCGATGGGCTCGACCGATGGGCGCGGGCTTTTCGCCGGGCTGGTGGAGCATTTAAGGCAGGCGGCGTGACAATGAACCGCCGGACCTTGCAATTGTGTACACAAAAGTGTACATAAATGGCTCAATTCACCTGGAATGAAAAGAAGCGGCGGCAGGTTCTGGCCGAACGTGGCGTCGATTTTACGCTTGTCGCCGGTATTTTCGATGGCCAGACGATCGTCGAGGAAGACAGGAGACGTGATTATGGAGAGAAGCGCTACGTCGCGATCGGCGAATACGAAGGCAAATGTTACACCGTCGTCTATACGCTCCGAAAAGACCCGCAAACGGGTGAGGACGCTGTCCATATCATCACTGCTTGGCGAAGCGGACGAAAGTCCCGACGAAGACATCAGGAGTTATTCGATTGAACAACTCCGAAGGATGCGCAAGCGGGGCGAGTTCATTCCTACTCGTCCTGACGCGGAGGAAATCGAGCTCGATGACAGTTTTTGGCAACACGCCAAGGTGATGCCGCCGATGTTTCCCCGCAAGGCGTCCGTGCATTTGCGCCTCGACCAGGATGTGCTGGGCTGGTTCAAGACGCGGGGAAAGGGTCATCTCACGCGCATGAATGCGGTGCTGCGCGCGTATGTCTATGCGGAAATGAATAAGGCGCTGCGGGCAGGTGTCCGGGCGGAGGCAAAGCGCCGTCCCGCGGCAAAGCCGGGCGCGGCGCGCACGAAGCCGCAGAAGAAAACGTCCCGCTTGTGACCCGCTACAAACCATCGGAAAATCACGTCGAAGCCTCGATGGGATGCGCCGATGGCCGGGGATTGTTCGCCGGGCTCGTCGATCATTTCCGGCGGGCGGCGTGATTAAGGCGTGGATGGCGCGTCCAGGTCTCTCGATGACAGGTGAAATCGTCGCATCCGCACGCTAACACTCCTCAGTGATCCGCAACGAACCTCCCGTCACCCCCGACCTCGTCGCCCAGCACGGCCTCAAGCCGGACGAGTACGAGCGCGTCCTCAAGCTCATTGGCCGCGCGCCGACGTTCACCGAGCTTGGCATCTTTTCGGCGATGTGGAACGAGCACTGCTCCTATAAGTCCTCGAAGGTGCATCTGCGCGGCCTGCCGACCGAGGCACCGTGGGTGATCCAGGGGCCGGGCGAGAACGCCGGCGTCATCGACATCGGCGACAATCAGGCGGTGGTCTTCAAGATGGAGAGCCACAACCACCCGAGCTACATCGAGCCCTACCAGGGCGCGGCGACCGGCGTCGGCGGCATCCTGCGCGACGTGTTCACCATGGGCGCGCGCCCGATCGCCTGCCTCAATGCGCTGTCGTTCGGCGATCCGCGCCATCCGAAGACGCGTCGCCTGGTCGCGGGCGTGGTCGCGGGCATCGGCGGCTACGGCAACTCGTTCGGCGTGCCGACCGTCGGCGGCCAGGTGCGGTTTCATTCGCGCTACGACAGCAACGTCCTGGTCAACGCCATGGCGGTCGGTCTCGCCGACGCCGACAAGATTTTTTACGCGGCCGCCTCCGGCGTGAACATGCCGATCGTCTATCTCGGCTCGAAGACCGGCCGCGATGGCATCCACGGCGCCACCATGGCGTCCGCCGAGTTCGGCGCCGACGCCGAGGAAAAGCGCCCGACCGTGCAGGTTGGCGACCCGTTCGCCGAAAAGCTATTGCTCGAAGCCTGTCTCGAAATCATGGCCAAGGACTGCGTGATCGCGATCCAGGACATGGGCGCGGCCGGGCTCACCTGCTCCGCCGTCGAGATGGGCGCCAAGGGTGATCTCGGCGTCGACCTCGACCTCGACGCGGTGCCGTGCCGCGAGCCGGGCATGTCGGCCTACGAGATGATGCTCTCGGAGAGCCAGGAGCGCATGCTGATGGTGCTGCGGCCGGAAAAGGAAGCCGAGGCCGAGGCGATTTTCCGCAAATGGGGGCTCGATTTTGCGATCGTCGGCCGAACGACGCCGAGCCGGCGTTTTGTCGTGCGCCACGGCGGCGACGTCATGGCCGACCTGCCGATCAAGGAACTCGGCGACGAGGCGCCGGTCTATCGGCGCCCGTTCGTTCATACGCGGAAACTGCCGGTGGTCGGCGCCGCCGACGTCGAGGCGCCAATGCCGCTCGCCGACGCGCTGGAAAAACTGGTCGGCATGCCGGACCTGTGCTCCAAGCGCTGGGTCTGGGAGCAATACGACCACGTCATCCTCGGCAACACCGTGCAGCGGCCGGGCGGCGATGCCGCGGTGGTGCGCGTTGCGCAAGGTCCGAAGGCGCTGGCGCTCACCGCCGACGTGACGCCGCGCTATTGCGAGGCCGATCCGTTCGAGGGCGGCAAGCAGGCGGTCGCGGAAGCCTGGCGCAACATCACCGCCGTCGGCGGCACGCCGCGCGCGATCACCGACAACCTCAATTTCGGAAATCCGGAACGGCCCGAGATCATGGGCCAGCTCGTCGGCTGCATCCGCGGCATCGCGGAAGCCTGCAAGGCGCTGGACTTCCCGGTCGTGTCCGGAAACGTGTCGCTCTACAACGAGACCCAAATCGCCGGCGAAAAGACCAGCCGCGCCATCCTGCCGACACCGACGATCGGCGGCGTCGGCGTGCTGGCGGATTTTACCATGTCCGCGACGCTGGCGTTCAAGGCGGCGGGCGAGGCGATCCTGCTGATCGGTGAAACCACCGGCTGGCTCGGCCAATCGCTTTATCTTCGCGATCTTTGCGGACGCGAAGAAGGCGCCCCGCCGCCGGTCGATCTCCTCGAAGAGCGTGAGAACGGCGATCTGGCGCGCGCGCTCATTCTGGATCGGCTTGTCACCGCCGCGCACGACCTGTCCGACGGCGGACTTGCGCTAGCGCTTGCCGAAATGGCGATGGCCGGCGGCATCGGCGCGCGGCTCGACGCGGCGCCGTCGGACGTCGCGGCGCATGCATTCTGGTTTGGCGAGGATCAGGCGCGCTACATCGTCACCGCCCGATCTAACGATGTTGAAAAAATTATGGCGCTCGCGATGGCGGCGAGCGTGCCGATGCAACGCATCGGCACAACTGGCGGCGACGTTTTGGCGATCGCCGGAGAACGCGCAATCGCCATTGTGGTCTTGCGCGAACGTTTCGAGCGCTGGCTGCCAAACTATATGGCGGACGTAGCGGGCGGATAGCGCCGCAGCCCCGTCGCGAGCGAATGTCCTGGGGCGGTTCGCGCGCGGCAAGGGCGGTGGCATGGTCGTTGCAAGGACACTGGCGGTGTCGTCGGTTCCGTTTTAGAGCTAAATTGGAGTAGCGGCAGGTCGGCTGGATCGCGAGGTCCGCCGGCCGCATGGGAGAAGCGACATGGCGATGGACGCGCGCGAGATCGAACGCCTGATCAAGGCGAGCATCCCCGACGCCAAGGTTGAAATCCGCGATCTCGCCGGCGACGGCGATCACTATGCCGCCACGGTGATTTCGGAATCGTTTCGCGGCAAGTCACGGGTGCAGCAGCATCAGATCGTCTACCAGGCCCTGAAGGGTGAAATGGGCGGGAAACTGCACGCTTTGGCGCTGCAAACCGGCACCCCTTGACGATGGATGACGCCCGGTGCGGCGCCGTTAAGGCTTTAACGGTCTTGTGTACGCCAATTCCATGTCGCACCCCTTGGGCAGGCGCGTAGCCTGCGCTACATATAGCGGTAACGGCCTGAATCGCCGGAATTTGGGCCGGCGCAACCAGCAGGATCTAGTCATGAGCATCGAGCAATTCATCGCCAACGAAGTGAAGTCGAACGACGTCGTTTTGTTCATGAAGGGCACGCCGCAGTTCCCGCAGTGCGGATTCTCCGGCCAGATTGTGCAGATCCTCGATTACCTTGGCGTGCCCTATAAGGGCCTGAACGTGCTGGAGTCGGACGAGCTGCGCAACGCCATCAAGGCCTATTCCAACTGGCCGACGATTCCCCAGCTTTACGTCAAGGGCGAGTTCGTCGGCGGCTGCGACATCGTGCGCGAAATGTTCCAGGCCAGCGAGCTGCAACAACTCCTCAAGGAAAAGGGCTTGCCAGTGAAGGAAGGCACGCCGGCCTAGATCCTCTCGACCCTGATCGTCCGGTACGACGATGGCGCGCGCGCTGCTGATCGCCGCGGCCACCGTCGACGTGTTGCTTGCGGCGCTCTTGGTTGCAATATCGGGATTCGTCTTCGGGCCGGGACCGGAAAGCATGCACGGCGGCCCATGGGTTGCCGCCGGGTGGACCGCGATGGTCGCCGGTTGCCTGATCGCGCCCGTCATCGGCTTTGTGATGCGTGCCTATCGTCGGCCCGCCGGCGGCATTTTGGTGGCGTGGCTGCCTCCGGCTGGAGCATTGATACTCAGCGCGCTTCCGGCTCCTTATTGATGCCCCTCCATTTAATCTCCGGGACACGCGCGCATTGGCCAGCGTCTGGCGATGCGCCGCAAAATGTTGGCGCGAAATGATTTTAATCCCGACTTGTTAGGGTTGTGCGCGCTACTTCGAGCGTTGCACGATGAGATAAATCAGCAGCCCGACGATTGCGAGGCCGATGAGGCTGGGCGTCGGAACGCCGCCGGCAAATTTCATGACGTTGTCGACAACGGACAGCACATAGCTGCCTGAGTTCTGGCCCACCAGCAGGTAAAACAAGATGATCGCAAGCACGGCCACGAACGCCAGCTCGACGAACATCCACAGGAAATGCCGAAATTTTTCGAGAAAATCGATCATTGGACTGGGTCCGTTGCGCGACCGAAAGTTGGGCGGACCACCTCAGTGTCCCCGCCCAACCCGGCCATCACAAATTGCTTGCACGCCGAAGCGTCAGCTCATCCGGCGGTGCGAGAACAGCCACAAGATGAAGCCGAGCGCGATCAGCCCAACGAGGCCGCCGTCGCCAAGCGCTTTCACGAATGCCGTGATGTTGGCGGCTGTGTTGCCGAAAAACGGAATATTGCCGCCGTACAAGAGCGAGGCGGTGATCGCCAGCGCGATCAGCATAAGACCGAGTTCGGTCAACGCGCCTACCCAACTCTTCACAATATTGATGAAGTCCATGTGCGATTTCTCCCCGTGTGAATGAAACCCCCGACGCACTACATCTAGAAGAGTGGCGGGTATCGGCCGCAATATCAAGGAGTTATCAGCGTTGCCCAAAAGTGGGTGCCTAATTTCGCGGCGCACACGGTAATACCGCACCGTGCTAAAGCACAGTCAATGCAAGCGAAATTGCCCGGCAGCAGGCGGCGGTTAATACCGAAATGCTGCATTGCCGAAATGGGCACGCCAGCGGAACGCGGCTGCCGGGCGGCGCCCAAAAACCAACTATGGTGCGCCGAGTCCCCCCGGAGAATCTGCTGCCAAACTTGCGCGCGCGGGGATCGCCGGTGGCACCACCGACACCGCCCGGCAACCGCCCGCCTCCGGTCGTGCGCCAAGGCCCGAATAGAAAAAAGGCCACCCGCTCGGGTGGCCTTGCACCAGGGATCGCGGGCGTCTTTGCGTCAGCGTGAATAATATTCAACGACGAGATGCGGTTCCATTTGAACCGGGTAGGGCACGTCGGTGACCGCCGGAACGCGCGCGAACTTGGCGGTCATCTTGCCGTGATCGGCCTCGATATAGTCGGGCACGTCGCGCTCCGCGAGGGCGGCGGCTTCGAGCACGAGCGCAAGCTGGCGGGATTTTTCCTTCACTTCCACGACGTCGCCGACCTTCACCCGCATGCTGGCGATGTTGGCGCGCTTGCCGTTGACCTTGACGTGACCGTGATTGATGAACTGGCGCGCGGCGAACATGGTCGGCACGAACTTGGCGCGATAGATGACGGTATCGAGGCGTCGCTCCAGAAGCCCGATCATGTTGGCGCCGCTGTCACCCTTCTGGCGGATCGCCTCGTCGTAGATGCCGTGGAACTGGCGCTCGGAAATGTTGGCGTAATAGCCCTTGAGCTTCTGCTTGGCGCGCAACTGCACGCCATAGTCGGAGAGCTTGCCCTTGCGGCGCTGGCCGTGCTGGCCGGGGCCGTATTCGCGGCGGTTGACGGGGCTCTTGGGGCGGCCCCAGACATTTTGGCCCATGCGGCGGTCGAGCTTGTATTTCGCCTGGTGGCGCTTGGTCATCGCGTCCTCATGTACATCGTTTCAGTTGGCGCATGATCTTGGTCCGAAAACCGGTATCCACTTTTCGGGATCATGCGCCGGTTGAGGATCGCGCCCTCCTTTGTCCCGGACAAATCCCGGAACCGACAGGTCTTTGGCCGAAGCGCCGGCCGAAACCACGGGTCGCGAAACGCAGCGCGGGCCAGCGCTTGATCCGGCCAAGTGGCGTCCGGTTCGCCGAAAAGATCATGCGCAACATTAAGTTAGCGCGCGATCGGACGCAAAACCGGCATCCACTTTTGCTGATCGCGCGCTGGCGGCCCGCGAGCGGTGTCTATCTAGGCGGTGGGGGCGAGGGTGTCAAACCGCTTGTAGTCATTCAGCGGCGCCGCCACGCCGGCGCCGCGGGGGCTTCAGTTCGCCGCCTCTCCCGATGTCATATCCGAAATTCCGAGACGGCCAAGCGCGGCGCGCAGCGCGGGAGAGATCGCGCGGCGAGACGTAAAGATCATGCGTCCGGGACGTGGGGCCGTGTTCGTTGTCACGGGCCCGAGCAATTCGACCACCCGACGCGCGATCGCCGGCGCCGGATCGACCCAGGTCACGGACCAGGGCGCAAGTCTTTCCAATCGATCGAGCAGCAGCGGATAGTGCGTGCAGGCGAGCACGATCGTGTCGGTCCGGCGTCCGCCGTCATCGACGAAGCACGGTGCGATCTCGGCCACGATCGCCGCGTCATCGACGATTTCCTCGCGCAGCGCCGCTTCGGCGAGCCCGGCGAGCCGCGCAGATCCAACCAGATTCACGTCGCAGCCTTGGCCGAAGTCATGGATCAGCTTGCGGGTATATTCGCGCCGGACGGTGGCTTCGGTGCCGAGCACGGACACGCGCTTGGTTGCGGATGCGGCACAGGCCGGCTTGATCGCCGGCACGGTGCCGATGAACGGCACCTTGAACTGTGCGCGCAGGTGCGACAGCACCAGCGTCGATGCGGTATTGCAGGCGATGACGATCAAGTCCGGCGCATGCGCGGCGATCAACTCGCCCAGCAGCGGGACGACGCGCGCGACGAGGGCGGCCTCCGCGTGCGCTCCGTAGGGAAAGAACGCGTCATCGGCGACGTAGGTGAAGCTCGCGTCGGGTCGCGTGCGAACGATTTCGCGAAACACGGTGAGGCCGCCGAGGCCGGAATCAAAGACAAGGATTTTGGGGGCTGCGGCAGTTGCGGCGGGCGAGGGCATCGTTATCAATCAAACGACGCCAAGCGCCGAATCCCGAGGCAAACGATTGCGATGAAGCGGTGTCCCGCATCGCGGCTCACCATTGTAGTGACGGCCATCGCCGCTCCATCCGTTCATGTCTTGCCGAACACCCGTTCGAAAATCGTATCGACGTGCTTTAAGTGGTAGCCGAGGTCGAAGCAGGCTGCGAGTTCTTTGGCGGTGAGCGCCTTCGACACGTCGGGGTCTTTCTTCAGCAGCGCGAGAAAATCACCCTTGCCTTGCCACACCGGCATGGCGTTGCGCTGCACGATCCGGTAGGCCTTCTCGCGCGCGACGCCTTTCTGCGTGAGCGCGATCAGCACGCGCTGGGAGTGGATCAGGCCGCCGAGACGATCGAGATTTTTTCGCATGGTCTGCGGATAGACCACGAGCTTGCCGATGATGCCCGCGAGCCTCGCCAGCGCGAAGTCGAGCGTCACCGTCGCGTCGGGTCCGATCATGCGCTCGGCGGATGAGTGTGAAATGTCGCGCTCGTGCCAGAGCGCGACGTTTTCAAGCGCGGGCAGGGCATAGGCCCGCACCATGCGCGCCAGCCCGGTGAGATTTTCCGACAGCACCGGGTTGCGCTTATGCGGCATCGCCGAGGAACCCTTTTGGCCCGCGGAGAAATATTCCTCGGCTTCCAGCACTTCGGTGCGCTGCAGATGGCGGATTTCGGTCGCCAGCCGCTCGACCGAGGAGGCAACGACCGCGAGCGTTGAAAAATACATGGCGTGACGGTCGCGCGGGATTACTTGCGTCGACACCGGCTCGACCGCAAGCCCCATCGCCTTGGCGACATGGGCTTCGACGCGCGGGTCGACTTGCGCAAATGTGCCGACGGCGCCGGAAATCGCGCAGGTCGCGATCTCCTTGCGGGCGGCCGTAAGGCGCGCCTTGGCGCGGGCGAACTCGGCATAGGCATAGGCGAGCTTGACGCCGAAGGTGGTCGGCTCGGCATGGATGCCGTGCGAACGCCCGATGGTCGGCGTCATCTTGTACTCGAAGGCGCGGCGCTTGAGCGCGGCCAGCACGGCGTCGACGTCGGCGAGAAGGATGTCGGCGGCGCGCGCAAGCTGAACGTTGAAGCAGGTGTCGAGCACGTCCGAGGAGGTCATGCCCTGGTGGATGTAGCGCGCCTGCGGCCCGACGATTTCGGCAAGGTGGGTGAGAAACGCAACGACGTCGTGCTTGACCTCGCGCTCGATGGCGTCGATGCGTGCGATGTCGAAGATCGCGTTCTTGCCCTTGGCCCGGATCGTTTTCGCGGCGTCCTTCGGGATGACGCCGAGCTGCGCCATGGCGTCGGCCGCGTGCGCCTCGATCTCGAACCAGATCCGGTAGCGCGTCTGCGGCTCCCAGATCGCGGCCATCGCGGGGCGGGTATAGCGGGGGATCATGGCGTGTCTCGTCGTTGGAGCATTGAAGTAACACGCCGCACCGTTTCCGCAAACCGGCGCCAGGGAGAGGATTTTCCGCAGTTACCGCGACGCATATTCACCCCACATATTTCAACAATTGAGTTTCAACAATTGAGGTTGCATGCAAGTGCATTTGTATGTACATTAGCCATTACGGAATACCGGCCTGGCGAGCCTGGACTCGCGGATTGCTGGAATCGACTGGGACTAGGGCAATCGCAAAAAGTGCCAGCAGCATGGGCGCACAATTGCGGAAATCGAGTGCGCTCTGCTGCAAGCAGAAAACCTCATTGTCCACGATGTCGGCAATTCGATCGTCGAAGATCGCTCCATCGCGATCGGAAGAACGCGCCGGCCGGGTTGCATTCATCGTCTGCACGTTGCGCTTGACCGAAGGGGAATTGAAAATCCGTCCGATCAGCGCCCGTTACATGCACAAGAAGGAGGTTGCCAAGTATGAAAAAGAAATTGCCCGTCTTCAAAACCGATGAGCAAGCCGCGCGCTTTCTCGAAAAGAACGAACCTTCGGACTTTATCAACGCCGAGAGCATGCTGCCGGTGCGCTTCGAGTTCGAGCGCAAGTCGAAGAGCTTGACCATGCGGTTGCCGGCTTCGCTGCTCGATGCCGTGAAGGCGCGCGCGGCCCGCCAGGGTATTCCCTATCAGCGGCTGATCCGGCAAGCGCTTGAGCGTGTTGTTGCAGAGGGCCCGCGGCAGGGGAAGTAGCGGGCAATCTGGCTTTGTTTGAGCTCCGCGGGCAAGATTTGCGGTTCACGCTCAACAATTGCGCGCTGCTGTGCGATGCTGGCTGCACGGCGACTCATGGAGGAGATACCATGAAATTGCTTCAGATCGTGCCGCGCGACAGTCGGCGCCTTTACGATGCGATGGTGAAAAAGCAGGCCGACATCCGCCGCCGCGGCCGCGGCACATTCTTGCGGTCGGGAGCGAAGCGCAAAAATGCCGCGAAATGGACGCATGCGAAATTCAAGGGAACTGTCGATCTCTCGCGCAGCTCGACCGATCTGGTGGCGGTGAAGATCAAGTCGCGCGTCGACATCGACGAATCGAAGTTGCTCTCCGCCTTTCTCGGTTGGATCGACAGGCATTTCGGCGACGAGCTGCGGATGGTGACGATTCAATATCGCTAGCGCACGCGGAAATCATACAATTGCGCGCGGCCTGCGCGCGTCGTTGGATTGTCCGGCAAGAACACGCCGCGTCGGCGCAGTTTTCTAAACTCCAAAGCGTGTGCGCGCCGCCGCCATGGCAATCCGGTCAAGCTGCAATAGCGGATGGGTTCGGATCGCCGCGATGTTGCGGAAAAACCGTCCGATCGGCTGGCCGTGTTTCACCGAAGCCGAGGTGCCGGCGGTGCGATAAATCAGGTCGATGGCCTCCCACGCCATCTGGATGCAGCGCAGTCCGATGAGGGTGAGGCGTTGCTCCTTTTCGACATCGAACGGCGCGCCGCCGTCGTATTGCGCGCGCGCGCAGGCCATGAACTCCTGACCCTGACGGATAAGCGCCGCCTCCGCCGTCGCGATCAGCGAGAGCGCCTCGCCGTAATAGCGCTGGTACTCGGGGTCCTTGTCGCGCTCGAGCAACGGGCGCTGCGTCGATTTTTTGGTGCGCAGGACCTCTTCGTAGAGATCGAGCGCGCCGCGCGCGGCGCCGACCGCGACCGCCGCGCCTTCGCCGACCAGAAACGCGCCAATGCGGCCGTAGTACATCGGATTGGCATGGATGCGCGGGCCGGGCAGGGCGACGGCGGTGACAAGCCCGATGGCTTTAGTAATCGCTGTGCGCGGCGCGGGGACGAATTGGTCCTTGGCGACGACGCTTTTCGAGCCGGTGCCTTGCATGCCCATGACGTGCCAGTCATCGAGGATGTCAAACTCGTCGCGCCTCAGCATCAGGAACATCGAACCGGTGGCGTTCTTCGCATCGTCGACCACCGAGGCCTGCGTGATAAAATGCGTGGCGTGATCGATGCCGGAAGCCGACACCCAAGCGCCGGTGACGCGGTAGCCGCCTGCCGCGGGCACGGCGACGCCGGGCGGGTTGAAGCCCGCGGGGCAGCGGAACTCGCCGTCGCGCCCATAGAGGTCGCTTTGGCCCTCCTCGGAAAACAGCGCGGCCAGCAGCGGATGCCCGGCAGTGAGCGACAGCACCCAGCCCGTCTCCGAGCAGCCGCGTGAGATTTCCATCATGACCCGATAGAAGGTCGGGATATCAAACTCGTAGCCGCCGAAGCGGCGCGGCTGCACGATGCGGTAGAATCCCGCGCTGATGAGTTCGGCGTTGATGTCGTCGGGCACCTTGCCGATCGCCTCGCACTCGGCCTGGCGTGCGCGCAGCCGATCCCGCAGCGCGTGCGCGCGTGCGATCATCTCGTCGGGCGTGAGGTTCGGCTCAGGCGGTGAAAGTATCGCCGTTGCCGCGGTGCGTGTCTGCGATAGAACCATGGCTGGAGCTTACGGCAGTTCACGCCGCTTCGTCACGCGCCATCGCCGCGGTGTTGCGGATCGCCGAAATAGTCGCGCGAGCGTCGGGGAGCTGGCGGCATTCCATGGAACATGCACGCGCTCTGCCACGGCCGATCCCGGCCAGCGTCGATTGCGGGGATGGGCCGGCGGGTCACGCTGATCCCGGCGACCCATTTTATCTCCGGCCTTGTCATCCGGGGAGCGTCGATCCGGTAGTGGCTGCCGGACAAGGAAGGCCAAGCGGGAGGAGTCAAATCCTGAGGCCCGCATGCGAATTTTCAATCAGGTTCTTTATTCGGCGAATGAGATCGCAATGGCGCGCGAAACGATGCAATCTCCGGCGGCAGACGCGAGCCCCGACTGAGATTGCTTCGGGCCGCTGCGCGCTCCTTACAATGACATAGCCTGCTACGCCGCCTCGCCGCGCGCTAACGCCGCGGCGTTGCGGATCGCGGCGATGTTCGCCTTGTAGGCATCCGCCGTGCCGCCCTTGAACACGGCGGAGCCCGCGACCAGGACGTTCGCCCCCGCGCGCGCGACCTGCGGCGCGGTATCCGGCGTGATGCCGCCGTCAACCTCGATGTCGATCGGGCGCGCGCCCGCCAGCGCGCGCAGCCGCGCGATCTTGTCGATCGCCGCCGGAATGAACTTTTGGCCGCCGAACCCGGGATTGACCGACATCACCAGAATGAGGTCGACGAGGTCGATGACGTGCTCGACGGTCTCGACGTTGGTGCCGGGGTTCATCGTCACGCCGGCCTTCTTGCCGAGCGCGCGGATCGCCTGCAGCGAGCGATGGACATGCGGGCCGGACTCAACATGCACGGTGATGATGTCGGCGCCGGCCTTGGCGAAGGCGTCGAGATAGGGATCGCACGGCGCAATCATCAGGTGGACATCAAAGAGTTTTTTGGTGAGCGGGCGCAACGCCTTCACTACGTCGGGGCCGATCGTGATGTTGGGGACAAAATGGCCGTCCATGACGTCGACGTGAATCCAGTCGGCGCCGGCCTGGTCGACGGCGCGGATTTCCTCGCCGAGCCGGGCAAAGTCGGCGGCCAGGATGGACGGGGCGACGAACAGCGGCCGGGCCATCGATTCCTCCAGCAAGTCGATTCCGACAGAAAGTCCTTGCCGCTCGGGTATCACGCGACGCCCGGCGCGGCAACGCGGATGCCTCAGACCTGCGACGGCACGCCAGCCGCGCGGCAGCCATGACAGGCCTGACATCCGCTGGTTGTTGCCGCTATATGCGCCGGCGGGAGCCGCATTGGCCCGCGCGAGGAAATCATGGCCCATGCCGATGTCATCGTGCTCGGCGCCGGCATTGTCGGCGTTTCCGCGGCGCTGCATCTGGCCAAGCGCGGACTTTCCGTGGCACTGATCGACCGCGGCGCGCCTGGCGTCGGCACGTCCTACGGCAATGCTGGAATCATCGAGGGTTGCACAGTTTTTCCGCAGGCCTTTCCGGATCTCGCCAAGCTTGTTCGCGTCGCGCTCAAGCGCGCGCCGGAGGCAAACTATCATTTGTCGTTCCTGCCGCGCGTCGTGCCGTGGCTGATGGCGTTTCACGCCTGGTCGCGCCCCGACCGGCTCGCAGACACGGCCGCGATCATGCGCCCGCTGTTCGCCCGCGCGCTCGCCGAGCACGAGGCGCTGCTGGCGGGATCCGGCGGCGAGAAATATTTGCGCAAGACCGGCTGGCTCAAGCTCTATCGCGCGCGCAAATCGTTCGAGCGCACCGCGCGCGAGCGCGCGCTCGCCGAGCAATACGGCATCGCGCATCGCGTACTCGACGTCGACGCGGCGCGCGCGTTGGAGCCGTCGCTGGCGCCGGTGTTCGAGCGCGCGGTTTTTTGGGAGGAAGTCGCCAGCGTGTCAAATCCTCTTGCCCTGACGCAGGTCTATCTCAGCCGCTTCGGCGCGCTCGGCGGCATTATCCTGGCTGGCGATGCACGCAAGCTGCATCGCGCGGACCGCCGCTGGCGCATCGAGACCGACGCCGGTCCGGTCGATGCGGAGCAAGTGGTGGTGGCGCTCGGCCCGTGGGCGCCGGACGTGCTCGCGCCGCTGGGTATCGCGTTGCCGTTCGGCCTCAAGCGCGGCTATCACCGGCATTATCGCGCACGCGGCAATGCCGCGCTGGCACGGCCCGTGCTCGATGCCGACCGCGGCTACGTGCTGGCGCCGATGGAGCAGGGCATTCGCGTGACCACCGGCGCCGAGTTTGCCGCGCGCGATGCGCCTGCGACGCCGGTGCAATTCGCGCGCGTGATGCCCTCGGCGAAAGAACTCTTTCCGCTCGGCGAGGCGGTGGAGGATCAGCCATGGATGGGATCGCGGCCATGCTTTGCGGATTCGCGCCCGGTGATCGGACGCGCGCCCGGGCAATCCGGCCTGTGGCTTGCGGTCGGCCACGGCCATTGGGGCCTCACGCTCGGCCCGGCCACTGGCAGGCTGCTCGCGGAAATGATCACCGGCGCGACGCCGTTCATGGATCCGGCGCCGTTTGCGGCGGAACGGTTCAGCTAGCGCCAAGCATTGAAGGACCGGAGCGGGGGTCGTAGCCTTTACGCAACTGATCGCGCGTTAGGGCCGTTGCGCGCGGAATTTGTCGCGGTAGGCCGGCAGCCCATTCGGCAGCGCGGTTGCCTCGAATACCGCGCGGGCGATGGCACGCGCGACCACATTGGCCGCGGCCGCGCCGAGCCGCATCAGGCCGAACACCGGATCGGCAACGGCGCGCGCGCCGGTCGCAGCCGCAAACACGACGTCGCCATCGAGCGGGGTATGCACGGGATAGATTGCGCGCGCGAGGCCGTCCTGCGCCATCATGGCGAGGCGGTGTGCCTGCGGCTTGGTGAGCCGCGCGTCGGTCGCCACGACGACAAGCGTGGTATTGGCGCGCGGCGCGCCTTTGGTGTGCGGCGTGAGCGCATCGGCTGGCAATGATGCTGGAAATCCGCGGCCGCCGAATTCACCCGAGCGCTCAAACGGCGCCGCCCAGAATTGCGCGCTGTCGGCGATGGTCACGCTGCCGGCCGCATTGACCGCCGCCAGCGCGGCGACCGAAAAGCCGTCCTCGGTGACGGCGGACGCCGAGCCGATGCCGCCCTTCAAATTGACGGTGGTGGCGCCGAGGCCCGCGCCGACGCTGCCGAGCGTGAATTCATCGGTCGCGGTTGCCGCCGCCGCATAGGCCAGTTCGCGATAGGGCGGGTAGCGGCCCCATCCCTTGTCGCCGCCGTTGAGGAGATCGAACAGGATCGCGCCTGGAACGATCGGCACGCGTGCCTGACCCACGGCAAAGCCGCGGCCTTGCTCGCGCAGATAGGCTTGCGCGCCGGAAGCTGCGTCGAGGCCAAAGGCGGAGCCGCCGGAGAACACGACTGCATCGATGCGATCAACCGTCATGGCGGGATCGAGCAGGTCGGTCTCGCGCGTTCCGGGGCCGCCGCCGCGCATGTCCATCGAGGCGACCGCGGGCTCGTCAAAGAGAATGACAGTGACGCCCGAGGCGAGCAGCGCGTCGCCGGCGTGTCCGACGCGAATGCCCACGACATCGGTAATCAGGTTGCGATGCGCCATTGCGGCGAGCGCCCTCCGTCAGCGGGAATAGCCGCGCGCCGCGAGCACGCCGCGCAGATGACGTTCGACCTGCACAATATCATCGGCGCACACAAAAAGCTTTCGCTCCTGCGGCAGAAATTTGCCGCCCGGCCCGAACAGCACCGCGCGCCGCTGCGCCAGCGGACGCCGGCGCTCGTTATGATATTCGGCGGTCAGTTTGATCTCATTGTGAGTGCCCGTGCCGCCGGGCAGAATCACGATTGCATCGGTCGAGAAGACGTTGACGTGGTTGCGGCTGGGTCGGCGCCGCCAATCGGCCCGGTAAGAGACCAACGGAACGAAAATCGGAATTTCAACGTAACGGTTGGGATAATCCTTCTTCGGCTTGTGAAACTTCCGCGCACTTGCCGCCGGAACGATGCCGATCGATTGGCCGGCGCGTCCGCGCGCTTGCACAAAGGCCTTGGCGGCGGCCTCCATCACCCCCTTGCCGGCACCCGTCAGGAGATGCGCGCCGAGCCGGGCAATGAGCTGCCCGACCGCGCGGGCTTGTCGCGCTGCCGCGGCATCGATCGTCCCGCCGCTCCCGAATACGCCGATGATCGGCAGCCTGCGTATCATGCAGAGTCTCCATTCCCGCGTGTCGAGGGGAAGCGAGTCACCACGATGTGTCAATCGGGACGCGCTTGCAGCGCCGACGTTGCGCTCACGCGCCATCACATTCCGGGAGAGGGCGCACGCTGTGGCTTGCGCCGGCGCAGCCGCCAGAGCATCTAGACGCCATGACTGCCGATATCAGCATTGCCGCCGCGCTGTTCGCGGGCCTTCTAAGTTTCCTGTCGCCCTGCGTCCTGCCGCTGGTGCCGCCCTATCTCGTGTATCTGGCGGGCGCTTCACTCGAACGGCTCGCCGACGCCGAACCCGAGCCGCGGGTGCGACGCGAAGCGGTGCTGGCGGCATTTTTGTTCGTCTGCGGATTTTCGACGGTGTTCGTCGCGTTCGGCGCCAGCGCCAGCGTCATCGGCGCCCTGGTGCTACGCTATTCGCCGCAGCTCGCCATCGCCGCCGGCATCGTCATCATTGTCATGGGGCTGCACTTTCTCGGCGTGACACGGCTCTCCGTGCTGCTGCGCGAACATCGGTTTGCGATGGCAAAGCCGGTCGGCCTCTGGGGCGCCTATGTGATGGGGCTTGCCTTCGCCTTCGGCTGGACGCCCTGCATCGGCCCGATCCTGGCGGCGATCCTGGCGGTTGCCGCCTCCAGGGAAACCGTGGCCACCGGCGCGGGACTGCTGGCGGTCTATTCGGCCGGGCTTGGCATTCCGTTTCTTGCCGCAGCCTTTGCGGTCGAGCCGGCGATGGCGGCGATCGCCCGTTTCCGCAGGCATCTCGACACCATTGAAAAGATCATGGGCGGCCTGTTGGTGCTCACCGGCGTCGCGTTTCTCACCGGCTTTGTGTCGCAAGCCGCCTTCTGGTTGCTGGAGTGGTTTCCGGCGCTCGGCAGGGTCGGGTGAGGACAGCGCGGCAAACTCGGATCACCCTCCCCTGGAGGGGGAGGGTCGCGAGCACCCGGATCGGCGCTTCGCGCCGTCCGGGCACAGGCTCCGCGAGCGGGGTGGGGTGATCTTGTTTACGCCGAAAAAACTTCACCTCACCCCGGCTCGTGTCTCGCTTCGCTCGCCACCTCGCCGACCCTCCCCCTCCAGGGGAGAGTGGTCGGAGTGTGCTGCCGGCTATTCGATCTCCACATACGTGATCTTGCCCTGCGCGTTCTTCTTCCAGACATAGACCACGTAGTCGAGCCGGGTTACGTCGCCCTTCTTGTCATAGGAAATGTCGCCAATCACGGTCGAGAACTTCATGCCCGAGTGCATTTGTTCGGCGACTTTTTTGGGATCGAGCGACTTTGCGGCTTCTGCCGCCTGCTTGATGATTTGCAACGCCGCGTAGCTATAGAGCGTGTAGGCCTGCGGCTCGAAATTTCTGGCGCGGAATTTTTCGACAATGACCTTGGCCTCCGGCCGCCGGCGTGGATCGGGACCATAGGTCATCAGCGTGCCTTCGGCGCCCGGCCCGGCGATGGCGGCGAATTCGTCGTCAGTGATGCCGTCGCCACCCATCAAAGGCGAACTCACCCCCTGGTCGCGCATCTGCCGCAGGATCAGGCCGCCGGTGTCGTGCAACCCGCCCCAATACACAAGGTCCGCGCCCGACGCCTTGATCTTGGAGACCAGCGCGGAATAGTCCTTGTCGCCGACGTTGACGCCCTCGTAGAGCACTTCCTTCGTGCCGCCCTTGTTGATCGTTGAACGCGTGACGTCGGCGAGGCCCTGACCGTAGGTGGTCTTGTCGTGCACGATCGCGATTTTCTTGCCCTTGAAATTCTTCAGGATGTAGTCGCCCGCGACCGAGCCCTGCTGATCGTCGCGGCCGCAGGTGCGGAAAATGTTCCACATGTTGCGCTCGGTGACGCGCGGATTGGTCGATGCCGGCGTAATTTCGAGAATGCCGTTTTCCTGGTAGACCTCCGACGACGGGATGGTCGAGCCGGAATTGAAGTGGCCGATAACGAATTTGACGCCTTCGGCGGCGAATTTGTTGGCGACGGAGACGCCTTCCTTGGGGTCGGCGCGATCGTCACCGATGCTGATCGTGATCTTCTGGCCGAGAATTCCGCCGGCTGCGTTGATATCGGCGACCGCCTGCTCGGCGCCGTTCTTAAGCTGGGCGCCAAACGCCGCGCTGCCGCCGGTGATCGGACCCGCGACGCCAAGCTTGACTTGCGCCGATGCGGAACCCGCAAACATCAAGCCGGCGCCCAGCGCCAGCGCAATCGCGATGTGTTTGGTCATCCCCGTCTCCCGTCGAATATTACCCCGGTGTCCCGCGGCGCGGGACCGATCATGCGCTGAATTCAACAGGCAAACCACGTAAATGTCACCTCGATTTCGGCGCCATTCCACGCTCGACCAATTTTGGGCAAGCCGCTCAAAGCTCTATAGCTGCCGCAAGAATCCGTATTGGCGTGCCATCTGGCGGCGTCGCGTCGCGTGGTAGCCGCCAAGCGCGAAGACGAGCAGGATGAGGGTGTCGACCGCAAAATAATACGGCGACGCGAAAGTGGCGCCGAAGAGCGCGAAGTGCGCGAAGCGGACGCCGATGCCGAGCGGCACGCCGGCCAGGACGACCATGCGCCACGATTGCCAGGTGCGCGCCAGCGCCCTCCCGGTGAGCCAGGCGGCGCCGCCGCCGAGCACTAGCGTCACCAGCAGAAATGTTCCGAGGCTTTGCTCCTCGTAAAGAAGCTGCGTCACCTATCGTTCTCCTCCGCCCTCGAGGTAGGCGGCGCGAACCTGCGGGCTGGCGAGCAGTTCTGGCCCGGTTCCCGACAGCGTGACGAGCCCGTTGACCATCACGTAGCCGCGATGCGCCAGCCTGAGCGCGTGGTAGGCGTTCTGTTCGACGAGGAAGACCGTGAGCCGCCCGTGCGAATTGAGCTCGCGGATGAGATCGAAAATCTGCGCCACGATCAATGGCGCCAGTCCGAGCGAAGGCTCGTCCAGCAGCAAGAGGCGCGGGCGGCTCATCAGCGCACGCGCGATCGCCAGCATCTGCTGCTCGCCGCCGGAGAGCGTCCCGCCGCGCTGATGCCGGCGCTCCTTCAGGCGCGGCATTAGTTCGAACACGCGGTCGAGGTCGCGCGCGATGTTGCCGTCGCCGCCGGCAATGGCGCCGAGCTGTAGATTCTCCACCACCGTCATGCGCGGAAAAATGCGCCGGCCTTCGGGGGCCTGGGCAATACGCCGGCGCGCGATTTCATGGGTTGCAAGGCCGGTGATATCGTCGCCGCCGAACAAGATGCGTCCTTCCCGCGCCTGCGGATCGCCGCAGATCGTCATCATCAGCGTTGACTTGCCGGCGCCGTTGGCGCCGATCAGCGTCACGATCTCGCCTTCATAGATGTCGAGATCGACGCCGCGCAGCGCTGGAATGCTTCCGTAGTAGGTTTTCACCCCCCGCACCGACAGCAAC